>NZ_NPJB01000030.1:0-190941 GCF_002251345.1 Prevotella sp. P4-119
GCATAACTGGACGATGGGTACGCCAGACTTTACCTTTAATACTGTTTCTAATCTTTCTTTTAATGAATGAAAACTACTCATAATGTACCTCTAAAAGCTTTATGTCTAACTTTAGGGGTGCATTTCATAGGTACTCACATTCGGAAAAACACAAATTTATTTGGTTTTTCTCTCGCTTATTCGTACCGCTGACCTGAAGGTCGAAGGTACTTCCGCTCGGAAGTACAAAAAGAAAAAGGTGTTTTTCTTTGGAATTTCACTCACTTAATCGTACCTCTGACCTGAAGGTCCAAGGTACTCACGTTCGAGAATCCAAAAAGAAATTTGGTATTTCTTTTTGTATTCTGCTCACTTAATCGTACCTTTGTGTGCGAAATCTATTAATCACATGGAAGAATATATCGTATCGGCAAGAAAATACCGCCCTGCCACATTCGATACCGTAGTGGGACAACAAGCACTGACCACTACGCTGAAGAATGCTGTGAAGAGCGGCAAACTGGCTCACGCCTACTTGTTTTGCGGTCCGAGAGGTGTAGGAAAGACTACCTGCGCACGTATCTTTGCCAAGGCTATCAACTGTCTCTCTCCCACGGAAGACGGGGAGGCATGCGGACACTGTGAAAGTTGCCAAGCCTTCAACGAGCAACGGTCGTTCAACATCTTCGAACTCGATGCCGCCTCCAACAACTCGGTAGAGCATATCAAGACACTCATGGAGCAAACCCGCATCCCACCGCAGGTTGGTAAATACAAGGTGTTTATCATCGACGAGGTGCACATGCTCTCTACCGCTGCCTTCAATGCTTTTCTAAAAACACTGGAAGAGCCACCGGCACACGTCATCTTTATCTTAGCGACCACCGAGAAGCATAAGATTCTGCCTACCATTCTCAGCCGCTGCCAAATCTACGACTTTGAGCGCATGACCGTGCAAAACACCATTGCTCATCTGAAATCGGTTGCAGAGAAAGAGGGCATACAATATGAAGAGCAGGCTCTGGAGGTGATAGCAGAAAAGGCGGATGGCGGAATGCGCGACGCACTCTCCATCTTCGATCAGGCTGCATCATTCTGCCAAGGCAATATCACTTATCAGAAGGTGATAGAAGACTTGAACGTGCTCGACTCCGACTATTACTTCAAGATTATAGACTATTCCATCGAAAACAAAGTAAGCGAAATCATGTTGCTTGCCAACCAGATTATTGCACATGGTTTCGATGGCGGATTATTGATAGGGGGGCTTGCCAAACACGTGCGTAACGTGATGATGGCAAAAGACCCGCAGACCCTGCCTTTGCTTGAGGCAAGCGAACAACAACGGGAGCGTCTGCAGCAACAGGCGCAGCGTTGCGACTTGCGCTTCCTCTATAGTGCCCTGCGCCTGATGAACCAATGCGACATTAACTACCGACAGTCTTCCAACAAACGACTGCTGGTAGAACTGACGCTCATCGAGGTAGCTCAGCTGACTCAGCCCGCCGAGGGGGCTGGCAGTGGGCGTAGGCCCAGAAGACTGAAATCCCTGTTCAAACACTTGATACGGCAGTCGCAACACACACAGCAGGCTCAACAGGTGGCCTCAGCTGCTACTGCCGCATCCACAGCATCGGCAGCAGGAAGAGTTTCTCAGCAGACTTCTTCCGCTACGAATGTTGTACCCACTCCTAAGATTCTGCAACAGACGCAGACTGCCTCTCCCCAGCCCAGGCAGCAGGTGGCTACCTACAATACAGCAAACCGCCCACGTCTGAAAACTGCCGTTGGCTTCTCATGGAACAATCTGCGCAAACAGTCGGACACCGACAAGGCTCCGATGGCTGATGTCTTGGTCAACGAGCAAGCTGCAACAAGCGCCGCAACACAGGATCAAGCCGAATTCACCGAAGCCGACCTGACTCGCGAATGGATTGCCATGTGCAACCGCATGCCCCAGCAATACAGTGCCGTTGCCACTCGCATGAAGAACATGACACCGGTCATTAAAGAAATGCCACAGATAGAGGTAACGGTTGACAACCAGTTGGTCATGGAACAGATGCAGCAGATCAAAGGCAGTATTGTCAACACCTTGAAACTGCATCTGCAAAACAATAAGATTACGCTCAACATCGTTTTGGCAGAGTTCGACGAACAAGAGCGTTCTCTGACCCGTCGTGAGCAATACGAAGAAATGGAAAAAGATAATCCCGCAGTCAAGCAACTGCGGGACATGTTGAATCTTGAATTGGCCTAAGCATTATTTATCGCAAACGACTCAGGCCTCTAACTACTGACGCTAAGCAAATCGAGCAGGCAAGCACGACGTCCCAACAGGGACATCAGGCCTGCCTGTTTCGAATTATATCAACTGCATGCCCAGTGCCTTACACTCGGCGCGCATATCATCGGGCCATATCGAAGCCTGTATCTCACCGATATGTCCTTTATGAAGCAATACCATACACAAGCGACTCTGACCGATACCGCCGCCAATGCTTAATGGCAGTTCGCCCTGCAATAGTTTGCGGTGGAAATAGAGTTGCTCGCGATCTTCCTTACCTTCCAGTTTCAACTGTCGCAACAAGGCTTCCTTATCCACACGAATACCCATTGACGACAACTCAAACGAGCGTCCCAATACAGGATACCAAATCAGAATATCACCATTGAGTCCCGGCAGTCCGTTCTCGCCCATTGTTGACCAGTCATCATAGTCTGGTGCACGTCCATCGTGTTTCTCTCCGTTAGAGAGTACACCACCGATACCTATGATAAACACCGCACCGTATTTCTCACAGATGGCATCTTCGCGCTCTTTCGGCGACTTGTCTGGATACATCTGCAAGAGTTCTTCTGCATGGATAAAGGTAATCTTCTCAGGCAGGAAGGGCTTAATCTGATCGTAGGTCTCACAGGTGAGGTATTCCGTACGGCGAATAGCTGCATAGATGCGCTCTACCACATTTTTGAGATAAGCCACAGTGCGCTGTTCTGGAGTGATAACAGCCTCCCAGTCCCACTGATCGACATAGAGCGAATGTAGATTATCCAGTTCCTCATCGGCACGGATAGCATTCATATCGGTATAGATACCATATCCTGGTTCTATTTTGTATTCTGCCAGCGAAAGGCGTTTCCACTTAGCCAACGAATGAACTACTTCTGCCGTAGCATCGCCAAGATCCTTGATAGGAAACGAAACGGCACGCTCCACACCATTGAGGTCGTCGTTGATACCGAGTCCTTTCAAAACAAACAAAGGAGCTGTGACACGGCGGAGTCTTAATTCAGTAGATAGATTCTGCTGAAAGAACTCCTTGATAAGCTTGATTCCCTGTTCGGTGTGTTTCACATCGAGCAGTGGCTGATATACTATAGGTTTAATAAGTCTGGTCATTTTTTATGCTTTTTCTTTATTTCTTCTGCAAAGGTACTACTTTTATATTAAATTGCAAGCAAAAAGCCCAGATATTTTTACACAATGATACTATTTCCGTTATAATTAATGCATATTGACGACATATTGCCACAATGAACGGCATTCGAATTGACAAATGACAGGTATTTACATCATCCTATGTTAAGCCGTTGTGTTTCCGTCTGATTTGTCCCTTAACTTCTCTCTAACTTCCCTAACTTCCATTAACTTCCCCCCACATGCTTCGCAACTGAGGGAATTGATTGAAGTTAAAGAAGTTATCACTCCCTACGGTCGTTCGGGAAGTTAAGAGACAATAGCCTTTTGCCGTAAGACGTAGGACATTTGTCCCTTAACTTCTCTCTAACTTCCCTCTAACTTCTCTCTAACTTCTCTCTAACTTCTCTCTAACTTCCCTTAACTTCCCCACATGCGAAAGTTCAGTCATTTAGTATTAATAGTCAGTTCTCCAGTTTTAAGTTTGTTGGCTTCGCCGCTCAACTGCAGTGCAGAGGAATGGTGTGAACTCTGGATGATCACCTGCGCCAGTCCATTGAATGCAGGAATGCTAAACTCATGGCAGTCGTTATGATCAGGATGGTCAGCACCAAGATAAGACGGATCTCCATTTCCTACACCGAGTATTCTGCCATCACCTGCAAGTTTAAACGTCAGCATCGGACAAGCATCGGGCACTATACGTCCCTTAGCATCCTGCACTTCTACTGTGACAACAGCCACATCGCGTCCGTCTGCACTAATCGCCTGACGGTCTGTTTTCATCACAATCTTATAAGCCGGCTTGGTAGTTTCCACTTGTTGGGTAAGCATACGTTTACCATTCTTATAACCAATAGCCACAACCTTTCCGGGCTGATAAACAGCTTGCCATTTCAGGTGACCGTTCTTAGGCATGGTCTGGCGTCCCAGTTTCTTTCCATTCACTATCAGTTCCACTTCGTCGCAGTTGCTATACGCCCAAACCTCGACGGTTTCACCTTCATGTCCTTGCAGATTCCAGTGTGGGAATATATGCAACACAGGCTCGTCAGTCCATACAGATTTCAGATACAATGCCTCATCTTTCATGAAACCGCAATAGTCAAGGATACCAAACTCAGAATCATGGGCGGGATATTCCAGCGGATTAGGTTCGCCACGATAGTCAAATCCTGTCCAATAGAAAAGACCGGCAGCCCACGGGCGTTCATCATAGAATTTCCACCCGCGCTCTATCACGTTTTCCACGCCAGGTTTTGTTCCTCTGTTCATGCTAACCATGTGTCCGGGCTGTTCTTTTGATTCGAAATACACCCCACGGGTACCACAACCTGTTGTTTCCTCTGTGCCCACGATTTTCCAGTCAGGATTAGCTTTTTTTCTATTATCCACATCGTTTTGCACGATATAATTAAAGCCAACCACATCCAGTCCTTTAATCATCTCCGAACCTCCGGCATTGGCAATAGTAGAATGACGTGTAGGATCGAGCAGTCGGGTATATTCTCGCATGGCAGCAGCAATACGTGTGCCCTGTACGGAGTTTTCTATTCCCCACTCCTCATTACCATCACTCCACAGAATGACTGACGGATGGTTTCGGTCGCGCTTAATCATGTTCTCCAGCAAGCGCAAGTGTTCTGTGTTAATACCGGTCAAACGGTTTTCGTCGATGACCAACAGTCCCTCTCTATCACAAATATCGAGCAAGGCAGGTGTCATGGGGTTATGTGAAGCACGATAGGCATTACAGCCAAACTCCTTGAGCTTCTTGATGCGCCAAGCCTGCAAAGCATCGGGAATAGCAGCCCCTACCCCAGCATGATCCTGATGCATATTGACGCCCTTCAGTTTGATGGGTTTTCCATTAAGCATGAAACCCGATTGAGCATCAAACACCACTTCACGGATACCCGTTGTCGTTTCATAGACATCTGTCACTTCACCATTCACCTTTACCGTAGTTTCCACCTTATATATATAAGGGTCGTCGGTTGACCACAGATGCGGATGGTCGAGCGCAATGGTCTGTTCGCAGCCAAGGGTCTGTTTGGCGTTTAGACTAAGGTTTACGCTTTCAGCCTTTCCCACCAGTTTACCTTCTGCGTCCAGCAGTCGTTGCTCTACACTGCATTGCTGCGATTCAAGCGAATGGTTGTTGACCTCAGTTTTCACATGAACCACCGCAGCATCGTAGGGTTTCTTGATATCGGCAAACACGAAAGTGCCAAATGGTGCCACACTTACGGAAGCAGACTTCAACAGCCAAGCATCCCGATAGATGCCTGCCCCTTCATAAAACCATCCTTCCTCTAATGTTGCGTCAGCACGCACACAGATGAGGTTCTCGCCTCCATAGTTGACATATTCGGTCACATCATACACCTGTGTAGCATAGCCACTCGGTTCCGTTCCCATATAAAATCCGTTGAACCACACTTGTGCGTTACGGAAGATACCATCAAACTGAATGGCGATATGCTTTCCCAAGTCCTCCTTAGGAATACTGATAGTTTTACGATACCATCCTACACTTGTCTCTGGAAATTTATATCCTACAGTCTTATAACCATGCGAATGACTTGCATTCCGAGCATAAGACAGATTGGTCACCCAATCGTGAGGGATAGTGACAGACACCCAGGTGGAATCGTTGAATTTCTGAGCATACGGACCTGCGTTATGTATGGAATTTGCCTTGGTCAGATAGTTGAAATACTCAGTACCACAGCCAAAATCCTTGGCAGGGTCGGCAGCATTTCCAAAAGCAAACTTCCATCCTTCGTCTATGAGAATCTTCTCACGTACGTTGTCAGCCATGGCACCAGTCATCTGCATACTGGCGACAGCTAAGAGTAACCATTTTCTTATCTTCATTGTTTTTCGTCATTGATTGTTTCTATTTCTGATTATATCATTTTAGAGTGGGCTTTCACCCTTCGTTTTCTCGCCATGAAATGGAAGGATGAAATCCAATATTATTTTCTGCAAAGATAAGGAATTATTGGTAATGCAACGAGTTGAAGACAATATAGTACGCAAAACTGCAAAATAATGCAAATAGTTATGGATAAACAACACCCTGTCATTTCAAAACATCGGTCATTAAAGTATTATACCGCCGATATTGTTGAACGTAGGTATAAATAGCTGAAAAAGAGCATGGCTTCTGATAAGTCATGCTCTTTAGTGATTCCGCAGGGATTCAAACCCTGGACCTTCAGAACCGGAATCTGACGCTCTATTCAGCTAAGCTACGGAACCAATGCGAGTGCAAAATTACTAAAAAGCGAGCGAACTACCAAATTTATCTGGTGGTTTTCACCCTTCGTTTTCACTTCTGCCTATCCTTTTGACTACGGTGTATTATGCCTGTCTGTCGGGAATGGTAAAGACAAAGCGTGCACCAGGAGTGTATTGCCGGTCAATATCAACGCTGCCTCCCATTTTCTCTGCAATGGTACGACTGATATAAATTCTATTTCTGCACCATTGTACTCTACCATACCCACTGTTTTCCCCTCATACCAATCTTATTGGCTCAACAAAACAGCTCAAAACAAGTTCATCTGATAAAAAAGATGTTTCATAGCGTAAAAAGCAGGTGTTACGACTTGTAAATCTCAGAAAATCATGCTATATTTGCAAAATAATTACAACCGACGACAACATATAAACCATAAATATAGTAAGCTTATGAGAAAACATTTACTCCTACTCTTTGCCATGTGTTTTGTGCAACTGATGGCTTTTGCAGGACCACGCAGTTACCAACAAGCACTCAAAATTGCACAGCAACAAGCCGAGCGATTGGGCATCAGCATGGACGCCATGTCGCCCCAACCGAGAATGGTTCAAAAGACCAACGGCATCGATCCTGCCTACTATGTGATTGAAAACGGAACGAACAAGGGTTACACCATCGTCTCTGCAGACGACCGGTTGCCTGAGATTGTGGGTTATGCCAAGCAAGGCAACTACACCGAAGACACATTGCCTGAGGCATACGTCGAGTTCATCACCGCCTATCAGAAATTTGTTGAAGAGGTGAAAGCTGGCAATCCCCATGCCCTGCGCACAGCTGCCGAAGCTAAGGCGCTGCGCGAGTCGGCATCCTACACCCAACCTACCGTAGCTCCACTCTTGGGCAACATCCAATGGAACCAAGGCGACCCCTACAACCGCATGTGTCCCGAATACGACGGTGTCCACAAGGCGGTAACAGGTTGTGTGGCAACCGCCATGGCGCAGGTGATGGGCTATTGGAAGTATCCCAGCCAACTACAAGCAGATATTTCTGGCTATACCACTAGAAGCAATAAAATCAACGTGCCTGGCATCAGCAAAGCTACCGATGGCACCTACGACTGGGATAATATCCTACCGCAATACAGATCTGGAAGTTTTAATGATGACCAAGCCAATGCCGTTGCCAAACTCATGCATCATTGCGGTGTAGCTGTAAAGATGGACTATGGGCAATCGTCTGGTGCTAATGTTAATCCTGAACATCTGTCTAAATATTTTGGCTATGACAAAGACTTCATGGCAGAAGTTCGTCGTGAGGCATTCTCCATAAAAGAATGGAATACGTTGATTGACAATGAACTCATAGCCAAAAGACCTATTCTCTACAGCGGACAATCGTCAGATGGCGGTCACCAGTTTGTCTGCGACGGTTCTGACGGAAAAGGTCTGTACCACATCAATTGGGGATGGGGCGGCTATCAAGATGGTTATTTCGACATCACGATCCTCAATCCCGCGAAGGGCGGCATCGGTTCGGGTAATGCACCCGATGGTTATAACCAAGGTAGCGATATGATTATAGGTATCATGCCCGATAATGGTCAAGAGGATATACCACTGGTAACACTCAAGCCGATATATGCCACGGGTATCAGTACTGATACTAAGATCACGATAACCCAAGACACACGAACAAGTGCTACCGACAACTTCAAAATTGAATTCTATAACTACTTCACCAACAGAGCTCCGAAAAAATTCTCTGGCTATTGCGGTTGGGGAATTAAAGCTGCTGACGGCAGTATGAAGCTGATTACTAACACAAGAATGGTTCAGAATCTCCAACAAAACTACTGGTTCCCCAATACCTATAAAATAGACTACGCTTTCCCTGTAGGTGTTACCACCATTTACCCTGTGTATAGTGAAGACAATATCACTTGGAAGGAAGCAGGATTGGAGCGCATGGGCTACTATACGGTAGAGGCTACAGAAACCAGCCTCAAGCAGTTATATCCTTTGACCGCCGAGGTAATCGTAGAAAGCGAATTGCTATCAGGCAAGAGCAATACCATTAAGTTGGATGTTAGCAACGCAACAGACAATGATGTATTCAGTATGCTCAGTGTCTATACCAGCACAGATCAGACTTGTCCTGAAGATGGTGTTAACGTCTATGTAAGTGTACCTGCTAAAGGCAAGTCAATACGTGAGGTGGCAATCCCTGTACCTGCTGAGGAATTCTACCTTTGGGTAAAAGATGTAGATTCTGGTACCGAACTGGTCAGTGCCAAGAAGTTTACTGCAACACCCTCTGGAATTCCGCAACTCGAATTGGTACAAGTTGTAACCAATGCCAGCAATGAGTTTGAAACAGAGGATGCCTATTACAACAATGATAGAGTAAAAGTTCCAAAAGTGAAAGACGACAAGCTGGTGGTTCGGTACGATATCAAGAACAACGGCGGACTATCCTCTGGCACCTGGAGTATTAGTGGTTTTGGTGCTAAAGAATTCACATGGGGTGGTACGAACTCAAACACGATTGTGTTCCCTGGTAACGGTACCATCACCCAACTGACAGCAACATACACACCAGATGCAGTAGGTTGCAAAACCATTTATGTACAATTTAATGGCATCTACGATAATGGCACAGGCGGTACAGAATATGATGTCACCACATCACTACAAGAATGGCAACTCCCTCTTATTGACAAGCTTGGTTACGTTTACAGAATAAGACCTTTTGATGTCGTAGCCTATGTGGCTGGCGCCGAAGGCGGCACGGGCATTGGCAAGGTGGATATCAGCAAAACCTATATCCGCGGTGACCATGGTCAAATCAACATCACAACAGACCGCAACAAGACTGTCAATATATACAAGCTGAACGGACAGAAGGTGGCTGAAGTTAAAGCAACAGCAGGACAACCTGTCAGCATTCCCGTTGCAGCAGGCATCTATGTGGTAGATGGCACGAAAGTTGCTGTGAAATAAGCATGGATATAGAACAAGGCATTTTTAACCGTACAGAGCGACTGGTGGGTGAAGACATCCTCCAGTCGCTTCAATCTAAACGTGTCATCGTCTTCGGTGTAGGCGGCGTGGGCAGTTGGTGTGTAGAAGCATTGGTGCGTTCTGGCGTACGCCATATCACCATTGTTGATTCTGACAAAGTGGCTATCAGCAATGTCAATCGTCAACTCATGGCTACTACAAAAACCGTGGGACGTGTCAAGGTGGATGCACTCAAAGAACATCTTCTCGACATCAACCCTCATGCAGATATCACTGCCCTGCAGATGATATTCGACGAAACGACTGCCGAGAGTTTCCATCTTGAGGACTACGACTATATAGTAGATGCCATCGACAGCCTTCGCGACAAACTGTTGCTCATCGAGTGTGCATGTCGCACCAAGGCAAAATTCTTCTCGTCGATGGGGGCTGCACTGAAGATGGACCCTACCAAGATAGAGGTGGCTGAGTTTTGGAAAGTCAAAGGTTGTCCGTTGGGAGCTGCCCTACGCCACAAATTCCGCAGTCTGAAACGGCGCCCTGCGCGTAAGTTTCTATGTGTGTTTAGTCAGGAGTTACTGCCCAACTTAGGTCCCGACAACTCCGTAGATGCTGCCTTTGCACCAACCGGCACACAGGAAGGCAATCCCGAACTGGCACATCACGATTGGAATGTGCGGAAAGCGCAAATCAACGGATCGTTACTCCACATCACCGGCATATTCGGCTTTACCCTGGCGGGACTCATCCTCAAAGACATCTACAACAAAAGCAAGGAATAATCACACTATCAAGACTTGTATCGACAAGCCGAAGATACAAAAAAAATAGTTTTCTGTTTTTTTCGACCACACGACCACAAACGCGCATAACCTCATGACATTCAGGTTTTTGCTGGTGGTCGAAGCTTTTTTCATCGACCACACATCGACCACCGAGAAACGATTGCAAAAAACCTGCTTACGATGCAAGTGAAAGTTCCTACTGTTTTCCGTTTGTTTTACGTTAGCAGATAAGAACTCTTATACAATATTGCAAAAATTTTTATCCACCATTGGATAACACCTTTATCAAACGTTGGATAATACTTTTATAAAACATTGGATAACTCCTTTATCAAACGTTGGATAACTCCTTTATCAAACGTTGAAAAGATATTTTTAAAACGTTGGAAAACACTTTTGCCAAACGTTGGAAAACATTTTTGCCAAACGTTGGAAAACACTCTTACCAAACGTTGGAAAACACTCTTACCAAACGTTGGGCAATACTTTTGCCAAAGGTTTGGAAATGTCTGACAATACGTATATTGGTCTGAAATGTAAAATTCAACAAATTTTGGCGGTGGTCGATGAGTGGTCGATAGAAACAGCTTCGACCACCACCTAAACTACTGTATGATAGCACGATGCACGCTTCGGTGGTCGAGTGGTCGAAATTTTCTGAAAACTAAAATTTTATGTGTGCCAAGGCAAAAGCTGCTACAAACGTGGAGTGCATAGACAAAATCTACCGCAATAGAAGATTACCACACCCCAAGCGCATAGGCAGAACAGCTACAATTTAACCTAAAAAACTACATTATATTTGGCGGTTCGCCTAATTATTCGTAATTTCGCAGACAGAAACAATAGCAATAAGCAAATATGGATATAACAGAAAGATTCCTGAATTACGTGAAATTTGACACACAGTCGAGCGAAGAAAGCCAGACTGTGCCAAGTACAAGCAAACAACTGTTGTTTGCGGAATATCTGAAGAAAGAACTGGAACGCGAGGGGCTCGACGACGTGGAACTCGACGAGAAAGGTTATCTCTACGCCACGCTCAAGGGGAATATCAAAGAAGAGGTGCCCACCATCGGATTCATCTCACACTATGATACAAGCCCTGACTGCTCTGGTGCAGATATCAAACCACAGATTGTGCAAAACTATAATGGTACGGATATCCTGCTGTCGGAGGGTATCATATCCAGTCCGAAGAAATTTCCCGAACTGTTACAACACGTGGGCGAAGACCTCATTGTGACAGACGGACACACTCTGCTCGGTGCAGACGACAAGGCGGGTATTGCCGAAATCGTACAGGCCATGGTTTATCTGCAAGAACACAAAGAGATTAAGCACGGCAAGATCAGAGTGGCTTTCAACCCCGATGAAGAAATCGGTATGGGCGCCCATCACTTCGATGTAGAGAAGTTTGGATGCGAATGGGCATACACCATGGACGGTGGTGATGTGGGCGAATTGGAATTTGAAAACTTCAATGCCGCTTCTGCCAAAATCACAATCAAGGGAGTGAGCGTACACCCAGGATATGCAAAAGGCAAGATGATCAATGCCAATGCACTGGCTGCGGAGTTTGCCAAGATGTTGCCCGAAAACGAGACACCAGAAACCACCGAAGGCTATCAGGGCTTCTATCACCTGCTGGGCATTCAGTCGAATATAGAACTGGCAAAGCTGAACTATATCATTCGCGACCATGATCGCGAGAAGTTTGAAGACCGCAAACACTTCATCATGCAGTGTGCAGAGAAGATGAATGAAAAATACGGTGAGGGAACTGTAGAGGCTGTGGTTAGCGACCAGTATTACAACATGAAGGAGAAAATTGATCCACAGATGCACGTGATAGACCTCGTATTGCGTGCCATGCAAGATACTGGTGTGGCTCCAAAGGTCAGCCCGATACGCGGTGGTACCGACGGTGCACAGCTTTCGTTCAAAGGTCTGCCCTGCCCCAATATCTTCGCTGGTGGTGTGAATTTCCATGGACCATACGAGTTTGTATCAATACAGTCGATGGAGAAAGCCATGAATGTTATCGTGAAAATCTGCGAACTTACTGCTGGATATAACGACTAAGCATAAAGATAAACAGACCTGACAAGGTCTAAGAAAAATCGGAAACGATACCGATATCAAGCCTTGAGGATTGCCTCAAGGCTTTCTTTTTCACCAACCACCCAGATGATATCGCCTTTCTGGAACTTGCGTTTGGGATGAATCTGAGAGAGATTTTCCTTTCCTTCCTCCAATCCGACTACCATGCAGCTGTATTGTGAACGGATGCCACTCTCTTCAAGGGTCTTGCCAACAAAAGGACTTGAACCGGTGATGACCATCTGACGGAGCTTCATTTCACGCTTCTCGAAATCAATATCATCGCCCAACACCTCACGCTTAATGGCTTCGCCCAACTGGCGGAGCTGATCGTCGTTGCCGATTACCTGTAGTCGGTCGCCAGGGAAGATGACATCGTTGCCATCGGGAATATTCAACCGATGACCGGCACGAAGAATACTGCTGACATGCACACCAAACTGCTGACCAAGTGCCAACTGACGAAGGGTCTTGCCCATCCAACGGGTGTTGAAGGGAATATCGAAGTCTGCCATGTGGACATCACGGTCGAGCAAATGCCCTTCATAAAGTGGGCGGCGACGACCATGCACTTGTGCCTCAATATCGCGAGAACGAAGGTTCTGAATGAAGAGACGCTCCATCTGTATGCTTCCTTTCTTCAATCCGCGCGACAATACCATCAGTACAACCAATGCCAACGCTATGGAGATGATGATGGCATTCTTGAAACGACTCAGATAGTTGATGATATAGAAGACAAAAGCACAAGCCAATACCACACGAACAATGATGGTAAATATCAACGGAAAATGGTTGACCCAACTCTCTGCCCACAGTGCCTTAAACTCATCAGAGTGGTTTTTCTTAACCACCATTGCACGAAGGAAAGGCGAAATGATAAGCACGGTCAATATTCCGCAGATGGCATTGGCATACCAGTGAAGTTCGTATGAGGGGAAAAAGCTGCGCACAAATGGCAAGAAGAAGGTGAACATCAACACGATGGCAGCAATGGAAAGGATGCTGTAGATAACCGTATTGCGGAGCATCTGTATCAATAGACTCTTCCATTTGTTTTCTGCAGAGGGTGTCTGCGGATGAGATATCGTGATGTGGTTGAGTGCCACAATCCATTTCTTAGGCAGATGGCGCTCCATGATATTGTAACAGGGTTCAGCCATGCGTATCATATATGGTGTCAGGAAGGTTGTGACAACTGATACTGCCACGACCACTGGATAGAGAAAATGGCCTATGACACCAAGCGACAAGCCCAACGATGCAATGATAAAGGCAAATTCACCTATCTGGGCCATAGAGAATCCACACTTCATGGCTGTCTTCAACGGATTGCCACTGATGAGATATCCCAACGAACCAAATACCGACTGACCGATAAGAATGGTCAATGTGATAGCGATGATGGGCCAGGCGTAATCGACCAGCACCTGCGGTTCGACCAACATACCCACCGACACGAAGAAAATAGCACCGAAGAGATTTTTCACTGGTTCGACCAAACGCACGATTTTGTCGGCTTCGACCGTTTCGGCAAGAATACTACCCATGACAAATGCACCAAAGGCACTGCTAAAGCCGACCTTGGTGGAGAATACTGCCATGAAACAACAGAGACCAAGCGCCACGATGAGTAGCGTCTCTTCATTCATCAATCGGCGCGTGGCACGAAGGAAGGCAGGGATAAAAAAGATGCCGACCACAAACCAAAGCACCAAGAAGAATCCGATACGCAATACACTCTCGACCATCTGACCACCATCGGGACTGCTGCCACTGGCTATGGCAGATAGCATCACCATCATCACAATGGCAAGCACATCTTCCAGTATCAGCACACTCATCACCATTCCTGCAAATCGCTGTTGGCGAAGTCCCATGTCATCGAATGCCTTATATATGATAGTGGTGGACGACATAGCCAACATACCGCCAAGGAAGATGGAGTCCATGTGGGTCCAACCGAATGCCTTGCCCACTACAATTCCTGCCATCATCATACAGAAGATGATGGTACAAGCGGCTATGACAGGAGCCATGCCCATCTTCACAATCTTCTTGAAAGAAAAATCGAGACCCAGGGAAAACAAAAGAAAGATCACACCGATATCTGCCCACATCTGCACATTGGCACGATCCATCACCGACATGGTATAGGGCATCTGCGGTGAAACTAAGAATCCTGCTACGATATATCCAAGGACAAGAGGCTGTTTCAGTCGCTTGAAGATAAGCGTGACAAATGCTGCCACCACAAGGATGAGGGCAAGGTCTTTGACGAGTGCGGGAAGTTCTGCCATAGATTTAGTACCATTGTACTGCGTTGGAATAGCTGCTGCGCTTATCGTATTTCAGCGCATCGGTCAAGGTTGCTGCATTGCATCGGAACGAGAAATTGTAGCTCGTATAGGGTGCCAGCACCACCGAGCACGACATATTAAAGCAATGGAGGTCGCGCGACAGTGACGCAGTGGTCATTGAAATCTTATGGTTTTCAAAGTCATAACCAGAAGAGAAAGAGATGTTCCAACCATCGGAAATGCGAAGGTTACCGCTGACATTGAGGTTCTGGGTGAACTTATAAGGATAGCGCATCGAATCGTAATTGAACTTGCCACTGGTGTTTTCTCGCATGGTGACACCATAACCCAAACTGAGCGACCAAGGAAGATTGAAAGCCATATAACCGTCTTCGTCGGTCTCTGCCTTGCCGGCATTATCCTTACGGGCACCATGTTTTCCACGTTCCATATCCTCATCGACATTGGTTTCAACACCTGTATCGTAGTCGTCATCACGATTAGCACGACTGTCGCGGTCGTTCTTACGCTTAGGACGTTCGCCCTTCAACCACTTGATAAGGTCGCTCACTTTCTTGTTATCAAGCGTATAAGAAAGGTTTTGCGACATGCCCTGGAAACGACCGAAGCGGCCCTTACTATATTCGGTATGGGTTCCGATGTAAGGACGGGCACCTACGGAATCGGCTTCATAAGCATAAGTGGCAAATACCGCATTGATATTCAACGTATAACTCTTGGTGAGTTTCAAACGTAAACGTGTAGAGAGGTCACTCCATGGACGTTCCTCTGCTGCCATGTTATACGACATAGAGGCTCCCAATTCATCGATGATACTGATTTTCTTCACACCCGTAGAGTCGGCATCGCTCTTCACTTTCATCTCGATATTGTTGGACAAATCCATCGAGATACTACCAGTTTTGCCACGACCTGGCACACCATATAGTGATCCCTCATAGGGTGAATACTCTACAAGCGACACATTGCCATCGGCATCGGTCTTCTGATAGGTCTTGTAGAATCCATAGCGCGACGCACTGAAGTCTGGTGCATAGTTGAAGCTGACAGATGGTGTTACCACGTGGCGAACCGCCATGATCTTGTCGCCGAATACTTTACGACTGGGGATATACATACCATAGAGCTTGGTAGATGCCGAAACGCTGAAAGCCCAGTTATAGACATTATAGAATCCCTGCAAGGTATCGCGCTTCACTGTCTGTGTGGCTTCGTCCCACGAAAGTTCCTGCTTCTGCGTGTACATACGGTCGGTGAAGGTCAACGACGGATTGATATTCAGATAGCCAAACAATGTAAAATTGCCGCTAATGGGGATGCTATGCTGCATACCGTTGCGCCAATCGCGTGTCAAGCTGGAGTGCATCAAACGGTCTTCCTTGGTACTGATGCTATTGCTCAACTGTCCGGTATAGCTCATAGAGATCTTCTCATACCAGCGTTCCTTACCTACAGCATGACGGCGTTTGAAAGGATAGAAGCGCGAAATAGAGATGTTGAGGTCGGGTAATGTCAGGGCGATAGTCGAGTCACGCATGTTCTGGTTGAGGTTGAACGTTGAGCTCAAGCTCATGCCGATACTGGAGAATGTGGTACTCCATGATACCGAGCTGGTACGTGTAGATTGTGTCATTGCCTGCGGATTGTACATCGAAGTGAGGTTGTTGCGCTCATAGCTCGATGTGGCAAAGTTGACACTGGCAGACAAAGAACTATAGGGATTAGCTTTGCTGTCTTGACGGTGACTCCATTGCACCTTAAAACTGGTGGCTTTGGTATAGTCGGGCATATTCTTTTCGCCATTCACCGTATTCTGGTAACTGGCAAAAAACGAACCGCTGTACTTATAGCGTTTGCGATAGTTGGAGGCTGCAGAGAGTCCCCACGATCCTTTGGTATAGATTTCACCCAACAGTTTCAAGTCCATCTTGTCGTTGATGGCAAAATAGTAACCACCATCACGGAGGTAGAAACCGCGCGATGTTTCATCACCATAGGTAGGCATGATAAAACCAGAAGAATAACTCTTACTGAAAGGGAAGAAACCATAAGGTATGGCAAATGGCAATGGCACATCTGCTACTACCAAATAAGCAGGACCGAACACGACATCCTTACCTGGGCGCATCTTGGCACGTGACAAGGCTATATAGAAATCGGGATGATCTTTGTCGCAGGTGGTATAACGACCGTGTTGCAAATAAATCTCACCATTGGCTCCACGCTTAGCCAGTTGGGCAGTCATATAGCCATCATCCTGCTGGGTATATACATCGCTGATGAGTCCCTTTTTGGTCTTGAAATTAAAAGCTATAGTGTCGTTCTCATAAGTGTCACTACCCATCTTGAATATTGGAGTACCGAATTTCTTACCGAGAGAGTCGAGCGAACCTGTAGCATGTACCAAACTGGAATCGAGTTGCATGAAGATTTGATCACTCTGCAAATCCATATCCTGATATTTCACATGGGACTGGCCATACAGATGGGCTAAACCTGAAGCACCTTCATAGGTCATAGAGTCTTCAGCAGTATATTCCACTGGAGCATCAATACCATTCTTACGCTGACGATTGATAGAGTCGGCACGCAAAGAGTCGTCAATAGCTTTGTTGTGCATCCAGATGGCTTTTTGCAATGAATCCATCTTTGCGGTATCAGCAAGAACCTGTGTTGTGGTATCAATTACAGTACTGTCGGACTTGGCACTATGGGGCAACAACTGCGTATTGACCGTCTGCCCTTTACCCACAGAATCAGACACATCAGTATTGGCCGCTCCAAGTATAGGAAAGGTCAAACGAGGCATCTCCGCCATTACAAATGTAATGACGAAAAAGAGCAATATGATGAGCATATTTTTTCTCACGGCTGCAAAGGTACAAAGAAAAAATGAATTCACTTACACATCGGCAGATGTTTAACGTAAATTTTTGTAATACTCATATAGACAACATATAAAATACCCACCGCGACACAACATCATATCGATATCGATTTGAACTGCTTTACAAAGATAACAATATAAAAAGCGCGCCATGACACAACGTCATGACACGCTCTTGATATCGGATATTCGTACGATGTACGATTACTGCGTACGATTTATTCCTCGTCGAGAAGAATCTTCATCATCTCACAGGCAGCCTTGGCTACAGATGTACCAGGACCGAAGATGGCGGCAACACCGGCTTTATAGAGGAAGTCGTAGTCCTGTGCGGGAATCACACCACCGGCAATAACCATGATGTCTTCACGTCCAAGTTTCTTCAATTCCTCAATCAGCTGAGGTATCAAGGTCTTGTGACCTGCGGCGAGTGACGATGCACCAACAATATGTACGTCGTTCTCAACTGCCTCACGTGCAGCCTCGGCAGGTGTTTGGAACAATGGTCCCATATCCACGTCGAAACCACAGTCGGCATAACCGGTGGCTACTACCTTTGCACCACGGTCGTGACCGTCTTGACCCATCTTCGCAACGAAGATACGGGGACGGCGACCTTCCTTCTTCGCAAACTTCTCGGTCAACTCGCAGGCTTTCTCAAAGTCGGAGTCGTTCTTGCTTTCTGAACTATACACGCCTGAAATGGTTCTGATTACTGCTTTATAACGACCTACGATTTCTTCGCAGGCATCACTGATCTCACCAAGAGTACAACGCAACTGAGCTGCTTTCACTGCCAAATCGAGTAAGTTGTTCTCGCTCTTGCGGCCTTCCTTGAAATCGCGAACGCACTCGGTAATTGCCTTGAGGGCTGCCTGACAAGCGGCTTCATCACGTGAAGCGCGTACCTCTGCCAAGCACTCTTCCTGCTGTTTGCGTACTGCTGTATTATCAACCTCGAGGATATCGATAGGATCTTCATGGTCGAGACGATACTTGTTGGTACCAACAATGGTCTGTACACCAGAGTCGATACGTGCCTGAGTGCGCGCAGCTGCCTCTTCAATACGCATCTTAGGCAGACCAGTTTCAATAGCCTTTGCCATACCACCAAGTTTCTCGATTTCCTGAATATGCTCCCAAGCCTTATGAACGAGCTCGTTGGTCAGGGTCTCTACATAGTATGAACCTGCCCATGGGTCAATCTGCTTGCAGACTTTAGTCTCGTTCTGAATATAGATCTGGGTATTACGAGCAATACGAGCTGAGAAGTCAGTAGGCAGGGCAATAGCCTCGTCAAGAGCATTGGTGTGGAGCGACTGAGTATGACCCAATACAGCTGCCATAGCCTCAATACAGGTACGGCCTACATTGTTGAAAGGATCCTGCTCGGTCAGCGACCAACCAGAAGTCTGAGAGTGGGTACGCAGAGCGAGTGACTTTGGATTCTTAGCACCGAAGCTCTTCACAATCTTAGCCCACAACAGACGACCTGCACGCATCTTGGCAATCTCCATGAAGTGATTCATACCGATAGCCCAGAAGAACGACAGACGAGGTGCGAAAGCATCCACATCAATACCTGCATTAACACCAGTACGCAGATAGTCGATACCGTCGGCAAGTGTATATGCCAATTCGATGTCGGCAGTAGCACCAGCTTCCTGCATGTGGTAACCTGAGATAGAGATACTGTTGAACTTAGGCATCTTCTGTGAGGTAAACTCGAAGATGTCGGCAATAATCTTCATTGAGAATGCAGGTGGATAAATATAGGTATTACGCACCATGAACTCTTTCAGAATATCGTTCTGAATAGTTCCTGCCATCTCTTCCAGCTTAGCACCCTGCTCCAGACCTGCTACGATATAGAAAGCCAAAATAGGAAGCACAGCTCCGTTCATGGTCATCGAGACAGACATCTTGTTCAAGGGAATACCTGAGAAGAGCACCTTCATGTTCTCTTCATTACAGATAGATACACCTGCTTTACCAACGTCGCCAACTACGCGAGCGTTGTCGGGGTCATAACCACGGTGGGTGGGCAAGTCGAAGGCTACAGACAGACCTTTCTGACCACTGGCGAGGTTACGACGGTAGAATGCATTCGACTCCTCTGCAGTAGAGAATCCGGCATACTGACGGATAGTCCATGGCCGGAATGGATACATCATACTATACGGACCACGTAGATATGGAGGGATACCTGCTGTGAAGTCGAGGTGCTCCATGCCTTCAAGGTCTTCTTTGGTATATACGGGACGAACCTCAATGTGCTCTGGTGTCTTCCAGTTAGGCACGATGTGGTTCTCTTTCAGCCAGGCTGCGCCATCGGTGGCGTGGATGCCGGCATAAATATCAATATTCTTGAAATCTTTTCTCATAACTTTAGATGCCTAACTTTTGATTGTACTCTTTCAAAGTCTCAAGCACGTTGCAACGAACGTGTACGAAGTTCTCAATACCAGCGGCCTTCAGGTCGTCCATGCATGCAGGAGCTCCTGCCACTACAAACATGGCACGTCCGTCCAAATACTTGAATGCTGGGATGGCATACTCTGCATATTCATCGTCTGACGAACAGAGTACTACGATATCTGCACCAGCCTTAAGTGCAGCATCAACGCCTTCCTCTACGGTCTTGAAGCCGAGATTGTCGATAACTTTATAACCGGCACAAGCCAAGAAGTTGCAAGAGAACTGTGCACGAGCCTGACGCATAGCCAAATTACCAATGGTCAACATAAACGCAGTAGGTGTCTTGGCCTCTTCAGTATGGATGCGGAGATTCTCAAAGTCGGCAGCCAAGCGAGTGGTTTCGAGCTTCTTGAAAGGAGTTTCTTCTGCCTTTCCACAACCACATGCACAAGGTCCGAGGGCGCGTTTGCCTTCGCTCTTCTCTGTGAAGTTGGGGAACTGGTTTGTTCCGAGAAGGAACTCTTTGCGTTTAGCAGCATCGCCGTGACGCTTCACATTGGTAGCATTGATATCATCCTGTACGGTGCCATTCTTAACAGCAGCGAGGAATCCGCCTTCTTCTTCCACTTTGAGGAAAATCTTCCAAGCCTCCTGAGCCAACGCATCAGTGAGGTGTTCGATATAGTAAGAACCGGCAGAAGGATCGACGATACGATCGAAATGGCTCTCTTCCTTGATGAGCAACTGCTGGTTGCGAGCAATGCGCTCTGAGAAATCGGTTGGCTTCTCATATACCACGTCAAACGGAGTTACGACGAGTGAATGAACACCGCCAAGGGCAGCACTCATTGCCTCTGTCTGTGAGCGGAGCAGGTTAACATAGCTGTCAAACACAGTTTGGTTGTAAGTAGAAGTAGAAGCGTTGATTACCATCTTGCAAGAGCAGTCGCACTTAGGCTCGTACTGTTTTACAATCTGGGCCCACAACAGACGAGCTGCGCGGAACTTGGCAATTTCCATGAAATAGTTTTCAGAAACGCCCATATAGAACTTGATGCTCTTGGCTGCAAGATCTACATCTACGCCGGCATCCACCAACTGCTGCAGATACTCATTACCCCAAGCGAGGGCATAGCCGAGTTCCTGTACGATATATGCACCGGCATTGTTCAGCGTGTCGGTGTGTACCATAACGCAACGCAGATTGGGATATTCCTTGAAAGCCTCAACCACCTGAGGGAGTTTGGCAAGTACCTTGCTGGTATCCTTACCCTTTTGGATCATCTTGTCTATGGGATCGAAACCTACACCACCCACGATTTTTTCCTTATCATAGCCTTCCTTCTCGAAGTAAGCCTTCAGAATTTCTGCCAGTTCAAGAACATGACATGGGCATGTACGATAGCTGACCTCTACAATATCCAAACGGATATCTTTCAGTAACTTGTCGATAAAATCGGCACTAACGAGATCACCGTCAAAACGGAATCCGATAGAGTTTACACCCTTCATCAGAATGTCGAGTGCCTTTTTGTTGGCCTCTACAGGATCGGTAACGACGATGTTCTGTCGAACATACCACTCGTTAGAGTCTTTTTTATTTCCACGAACGAATGGGAACTCACCGGGAAGTGCATCTGGAGTTTTCAAGTTTGCCAGATCTTCACGGCGGTAGAAGGGTTGTACGTTGAAACCCTCATTGGTTCTCCACACGAGTCGTTTCTGGAAGTCAGCACCTTTCAGATCGACTTCAATCTTGTCCAGCCACTCTTGTGTGGTTGGCGCCTGAAACTCGGTGAAGAGTTTTTCTTTGTTAGCCATAGTTTGAATGATTATGTAAGTTGTTTCGTTGTAGTCAAATTCGGTTATGCACACATGTATTGCGGCCTACAAAGTTACAAATAATTTTTGAACCGCCGAAAGATTTAATAATATTTTGATATTTATAAAAAAAAGATGCACAAAAATTATGCTATTGCGCAATTTTTGGCTACCTTTGCATGCTGTAAGAAAAAGCATGTTATGGAAGCATTTCAATGGTTAAAAGATTTATTTACCACAACTGATTCTGTGGCGCATATTGCGCTACTGTATGCCGTGGTGATTGCCGCTGGTGTATATTTGGGAAAAATCAAGATTGGAGGCATCTCGCTGGGTGTCACCTTTGTGTTGTTTGCTGGCATTGTGGCTGGCCACATTGGATTTACTGCCCCACTTCCCATCTTGACATTTATTCAAGACTTCGGTCTTATACTGTTTGTCTTCATGATAGGACTACAGGTTGGACCTGGTTTCTTTGAGAGTTTTGGTACTACAGGCATCAAGCTGAACGGATTGGCCATAACGACTATCCTACTCAACATTCTTGTGATGTTTGCCTGCTACTTCATCTTCTTCGACACATCCAACGTCTGCAACCTACCAATGATGGTCGGTACGCTCTATGGTGCTGTGACCAACACACCAGGACTTGGTGCTGCCAACGAAGCATTGGGCTCGGTATTTACCGACAATGCACCACAGATAGCATCGGCTTACGCTTGTGCTTATCCACTCGGTGTATTGGGTATTATTGGTGCCACTATATTAATAAGGTATATATGCAAGGTTCGCTTGGAGAAAGAAGAAGACGAACTCAACGAGCATGAAGGTGTGAAAGCCAATCAGAAGCCTCACAAGATGCACCTTGAAGTGACCAACACTTACCTTGAAGGAAAAACGATGTTACAGGTTCACGACTTTTTGAACCGCGACTTTGTATGTTCACGTATTCTGCACGAAGGTCACGTGAGCATTCCAAACCGCAACACCGTATTCCACAAAGGTGACCAACTCTATATTGTATGTACAGAAGCTGATGCCGAGGCTATCATCGCCTTTATCGGTCCAGTGATACAGGTCAACTGGGAACAACAGGACCAACCTTTCGTATCAAAGCGTGTCTTGGTAACCAACCCCAAGATGAACGGAAAATCGCTGGCATCGTTGCATTTCTCAAGTGTACATGGTGTCAATGTAACCCGTATCACCCGTCAGGGCATGGATATCTTTGCCTCCAGCAGTCTGCCTCTTCAAGTGGGTGACCGCATTATGGTAGTAGGTCCTGAAGACGCTGTTGACCGTGTAGCCAACGAGATGGGTAACTCTATCCGTCGCCTTGATGCCCCAAATATTGCAACGATATTCGTGGGCATCATCATCGGTATTATCTTCGGTTCACTGCCCGTAGCATTCCCAGGAATGCCTGTTCCAATGAAGCTCGGTATTGCAGGTGGTCCGCTGATTATCGCAATTCTTATCGGACGTTATGGTTATAAAGTAAAATTGGTAACCTATACAACGACATCGGCCAATATGATGTTGCGCGAAATCGGTCTGGTACTCTTCTTAGCAAGTGTGGGAATCAAGGCAGGAGCCAACTTCTTTGAGACTGTTGTAGAAGGTGACGGTCTGCTCTATGTAATGACCGGTTTCCTCATAACCATCATTCCAATCCTCATCGTAGGTCCTATAGCTCGTCTTTATTTCAAATTCAACTATTTCACCATCGCAGGAATGATTGCCGGTACATATACCGACCCACCCGCATTGGCATACGCCAATTCAATCTGTACTCGCGAAGCCCCTGCTGTAGGTTACTCAACAGTTTATCCGCTGTCGATGTTCCTTCGCATCTTCACGGCCCAAATCATCGTGCTGTTCTTCTGCGGATAACAGCCGATAATACATATAATACGAAAAACTTACATAATTATACATTACATTACTAACATGACAAAATTCGGATTTCTGTTAAGCGCTATGTTGCTGGCAGGCACTTCCGCCATGCATGCCCAAATGGATGCAAGCATCAAGCTGAACGAAGTGATGACCAACAACCGCGCCAGCCTGCAGGACGAATACGGACAGCGTGAAGCATGGGTTGAGATAGAGAACATCTCCCACTCAACCTATAATATCCGTGGTATGTATATCACCACTGACCGCTCCGTTCTCCAGCGTTCTATGAGCGTGCCCGAACGCATCAAGCGCATGAGCATCATCCCCAACGGAGAATTGCGCACAAACTTGAGTGGTCGTCAGCACCTTGTACTCTTTCTCAACAGTCAGCCCCATTTGGGTTCACTGCATCTGACAACACCTGTTGACTCTACAAAGTCATTGTGGATTGCACTCTACAACGGTAATGCCACACAATTGATTGACTCAGTCACCGTACCGGTACTGAAAGCCGATCAATCGTATGCTCGTATAGCCAACAACGGCACAGCCGCCGACTGGGAAGTAAAATCAGCCGACCGTGTTACTCCAGGTATATCCAACATCACTACTGTTAGCGAATCAAAGGTTGACAAGTTTAAACGCGAAGACCCCCATGGATTTGCCATTACCATCATGGCAATGGGTATTGTATTCATTTGCTTAGCCCTGCTTTGGATTGTATTCTCCTTGTTCGGTCTGCTTATGAAGCATCTTGAAACAGCGAAGAAGGTGGCAAACAAACAACCACTCAAACCAATCACCAAAACTGTTGAGACAGCAATGGAGGTTAGCCGCATCACTGGTAACGTATTGCAAGATGGTCTGAAAACAAAAGGTATCGACCGTGAAATATATATGGCGGTCATCGGTATGGCCCTCAGTCAATATGAGGATGATGTTCACGACGTAGAAAGCGGTGTGATTACCATCCAGCCGAAACCAACCCGTTGGGACGACGAATATTCACAAATGACACATTTCCACGATCCCGTCGTTCCCTCCGACCATGCAGCTCCCCAAATTCCCACAACCACTAATAACGCATTATAACAATGAAGAAATATCAGTATAAAGTACAAGGTGTTGACTACGATGTAGAAATCGAGGAAGTAGAAGGCAACATTGCCAAAGTAAACGTAAACGGAATTCCGTTTGAAGTAGAGCTCCAGCAGCCTATCAATGCAGCTAAGCATCCTACTATTGTGAAGCCAAAGGTTGCAGCTCCCGTTGTTCCTGCAGCCGCTGCACCAACAGCTAAGCCGGTTCAGGCTGCCGCTCCTGCCGCAGCAGGAAGTGGCAATGTAGTAAAGGCTCCACTGCCAGGCACCATCACTTCTATCAATGTGAAGGTCGGTGACACCGTAGCCATTGGCGATACACTTGTCGTGCTTGAAGCCATGAAGATGCAGAACAACATCGAGGCAGAATACGCAGGTACCGTAACCGCTATCAATGTCAATGTAAGTGATGTCGTAATGGAAGGCAGCGCACTGCTGACCATCGGTTAATCGATAAATAAAAAATGTGATAAACACGCAAGATTATGGATTTCTTACATTTCATAGCAGAAAACTTCAATGAGTTTCTGACCTACACTGGTTTTGCCAATGCTACGGCTGGAAACCTCATCATGATAGCAGTCGGAGCGCTTTTCATCTGGCTTGCCATCAAGAAGGACTTCGAGCCCCTATTGCTTGTTCCTATTGGATTAGGCATCATTCTGGGCAATATTCCCTTCCGTGCTGATGCCGGACTGGAGATTGGACTTTATGAAGACAACTCTGTGCTGAACATCTTCTATCAAGGTGTCCGCCAGGGATGGTACCCGCCACTTATCTTCCTTGGCATTGGTGCCATGACAGACTTCTCTGCCCTGTTGGCCAATCCTAAACTGATGCTCATTGGAGCCTCAGCACAGTTTGGTATCTTCGGTGCATATATGTTCGCTTTGCTATTGGGTTTCGAGCCAAACCAGGCTGCTGGTATTGCTATCATTGGTGGCGCCGATGGTCCTACTGCCATTTTCCTTTCATCAAAATTGTCTCCCAACCTCATGGGTGCCATTGCTGTTTGTGCTTACTCCTACATGGCTCTTGTTCCACTGATTCAGCCACCATTGATGCGTCTGCTTACCACCAAAAAGGAGCGCGTCATCAAGATGAAGCCAGCGCGTCAGGTAAGTCAGACCGAGCGTATTCTGTTCCCAATCGTTGGATTGCTTCTCACCACATTCCTCGTGCCTTCAGGCCTTCCTCTTTTGGGTATGCTCTTCTTCGGTAATCTGCTGAAAGAATCGGGCAAGACCACTCGTTTGGCAAAGACAGCTGGTGCTGCTCTGAACGACATCGTGGTAATGCTCCTTGGTTTGACCGTAGGTTGTTCTACTCAGGCATCAGAGTTCCTGACTATAAACACCATCTATATCTTCGCTATCGGTGCTGGTGCATTCATCATCGCCACTATGAGCGGTGTATGTTTCGTGAAGATTATGAACCTCTTCCTGCCAAAGGATAAGAAGTTGAATCCACTGATTGGAAACGCTGGTGTAAGTGCCGTACCTATGGCAGCACGTATTTCCAACAACCTCGGATTGGAATACGACCGTCACAACTTCCTTCTCATGCACGCCATGGGTCCGAATGTAGCCGGTGTAATCGGTTCGGCTGTTGCTGCCGGTACCCTGCTTGGTTTCCTTTCGTAGATAAGCAAAGACATGATATCATCAGCAGGATTTCTCTTTTGGGAAGTCCTGCTTTTGTTTTCCCGCGTGTCTTTCAGCCTCTATCAGTGGTTTAACAGGAAGGTTCATCATACTCCAAACGCGGGTATGATAGCATACATAAATTTCAGTTTTCAATTATTATCGAACACTCGAACACCACTTGACTTTAAAGCTTTGTATGACATAGCCTTACCGGTGGTGTTCGATGGCTTATTTCAGCGTTTGTCGAACATCGACCGAACCCCAACTAAAGCAAGTAGATGCTATATTCTCAGCAGACTAACAGCCTGAATGGTATATCCATCAAACAGATTCGTTATAAAAAAATTTGGTAGAACCAATTATTCATTTTACCTTTGCGGAAGTTTTCGAAAACACAATGGACAGACACGACACACAACAGGGGGCAGTCATGCCCAAACCACGCATTGCCATCATCGATCCTAATGCACTTGCAGCATTGGGGCTTCGCCATATTCTCCAAGACGTAATGCCTATCATGGAAGTAGATACCTACGGTACACTTACAGAACTGGAAGCCAATCGTCCTGATAGTTATTTCCACTATTTTGTAGATATCAGCGTGGTATTGCGCCATCGTTCGTTTTTCATGGAACGCCAGCGTAAAACTATCGTGCTGACGCTGCAGAACGAAGAAGCATCAGGTTTATCAGGCTTTCATTCATTGTGTGTTAACCAACCAGAAGATCACCTTATCAAGCAATTGCTTGCGATGGAACAACATGCCCACAAGGGCGGACGCAACTTACCCAATATGCAGGGGGAATCAACTTCTCGAATATTGAGTGATCGTGAAATAGAGGTGATGATACTGATTGTAGAAGGTCACATCAACAAAGAGATTGCCGACCAACTACATATAGGTCTCTCTACCGTCATCACCCACCGCCGTAACATTATGGAGAAACTCAATATCAAGAGTGTCAGCGCACTCACCATCTATGCTGTGATGAACGGTTATGTGGATATCAACCGTATCTGATCGGCTATAGTTTTACACTTGAAATATCTACCAAGCCATTGACAATGGCATAAACAGTAAGTCCTGCAGGCGAATGAATCTGCAGTTTGCGAGCAATATTCCTTCGATGGGTAATGACCGTATTGACCGAGATACAGAGATGATCGGCGATTTCCTTGTTCGCCATGCCTTGAACCAATGAAACTATCACTTCCCGTTCACGGTCTGATAACATGTCATTATTATCATTGCCGCTTTTATTGACCATCGTAGAGATATTTCGCGTCACCTTATCTTGCTTCAGTTGGTTTTCCAATCTGCGTATGGCAGGAGTAAAAATGTAGTCTTCCACGTTAGCGTGATTACGCAACCACTCTTCATTGTTATAGATGTCGTATAGCGCCGCCATGAGTTTATTGTTGGTTTTGCCGTCTGAAGGCAGATATTTAATCACCATCAGTTTAAGTTCTATCAGCACTCTGTCTGTGGATTCATGGTGTTTGGAGAAGGTATCAACATTATAGTTTTTCTTTGCCTCACCATTGAGCAATGCCTCCACATAAGGGAACAAAGTTTTTTCCTCATATCGCATATGACGTTGAATTTCTCTAGCATAGTCATCAAAGAACTTCATTATCAATTGTCCGAGGGCATTATCGCTGTCCAGACAGTCACCCAGTTTCTTGCGTATGGTTGGCAATTGGTAGTCAAGAAAATAAGTATGACTCGCTTCCAGATAATGCAACAGTGTACGTACATCGAGCTGTGCATCGTCATTGAAGTCCGTATGTCCGTTAATAGTGTAATTGACTACAGCGAGAAAGGTATAAGTATCCACATTATTCTCCTCACACATCTCTTTTACAGTCTTATCTCCAAATCCGAGATGAATGCCAAAGCTCTCCAAGGTCTGCAATAGATGATAGTTATCGCGCATAAGCGTCACCATCTTATCGCTTGCTTCATACATTTTCAGAGTTTTCATTGTTGCTTACCTATATATATTAATACGCTGCAAAATTAGTCATTTTCAGACAAACCGACAATACTTTCCAACCACAATACCTATTTTTGGGTATCGTTCTGATTCTCCCATTCTTTCCATTCGCTCAATGCCTCCTGCCAGTCGGTCTGTTCTCCTTTGTCAAGTGCTTCTTGCTGGCGGGCCGCCTCATCGCGCGCTTTATCACGTGCCCGTTTGGCTTTCATCGCCTCAATGGTAGCATCATCAAGTATCTGAATAGCGCCACGACGCACTGCCTCATGGAGTTCTTCCTCACCGAAAGCCTTTCCAGGCTCATTAAAGTCAGAGATATTAAATTCAAACTGCGTGCGCAAGTCGTGACGCACTTGTTTCTGTCCAGCTCTATTGCTTGCATTTTTCAGGCGAAGCAGTTTGGCTATCTGTTTGATTTCATCAGCCGAATATTTGTTTCTTCCCATTGTAACGTTTGATTTCAACGTGCAAAGTTATCAAAAAGAGCGCATTATACAAAACAAATAGAGCAAAAAGAAAATCTTTAAAACTATTTTATATCACCACAATTAAGTATCGCGGATAAAGCCTTCGTTACACTATTTCACATTTTTTGAGTATTGCATGCCTCATCAAAGCACCGTACCTTTGCAGCCGAAAAATAAACGATACAAGACGCAAAAACATGAACAAGAGACAATTTCTGATGATGGCAGCTGGCCTGTTGACCGCTACTTCCGCAATGGCCATCGGTTCACAAGACAACAACGATGCACTAATTCAGGATGCAACAACAAGCAATGAGACAGCGCCAAAAGCCGCTCAACCCAAAAAGAGTAACAGCAACGACTATGAAAAATGGCGCATCGGAAGCTACGGTGAGATGCTTGCCACCTTCAAAGATTACGGATTGAACCGCTTCTATGGCAATAGCGTAGGCAATACAAAGATCAACCACAACGAGATTTCCATTCCTCGCTTCATCCTTCAAGGCGAATATAAGATTACTCCCAAATGGATTCTTTCTGCCGAAATAGAATTCGAAGCAGGTGGAACAGGTTCTGCCGTAGAGATGGAAGCACAGTCAGGCAGTGAGAATGGCGAATATGAAACAGAAATGGAAAAAGGTGGCGAAGTTGCCCTCGAACAATTCCACATCACCCGACTCATCGCTCCACAATTCAATGTTCGCGTAGGACATCTCATCATTCCCGTAGGACTTACCAACGCCCATCACGAACCTTTGAACTTCTTTACAGCCGCACGACCAGAGGGTGCGACCACGATTATGGCTTCTACCTGGCACGAGACTGGTGTAGAACTATTCGGTACAGTAGGCAAAGGAGCTGCCACTTTCGATTATCAAGCACTGGTAACAGCAGGTCTGAACCCCAATGGTTTCGACTCATACAACTGGATACAAGGAGGGAAACAAGGATTTCTTGAAACCGACAATTTCACTGCTCCTGCCTATACGCTACGTCTGGATTGGCGCGGAATACCCGGTTTGCGAGTCGGAGCATCTATGTTCTACAATCCCAAGGCAGGCAAAAACGCCGACAAACTCATTACCTATGCCAACATGGGCGACATCAACGTACTGCTCTACTCCTTTGATACACAGTACAGCAACCGTTATGTAACCGCACGTGCCAACTACCTTTCTGGCAATATCACTGAGACCACAGGACTCACTGCCGCCAACAAATACTACTCCAACAAGTCGCCTTACAGTCGTATGGGACCTGTTGCCAAGCGCGCAGTAGATTGGAGCGCCGAAGTAGGTGTGAACCTCAAATCGTTTTTCCCCGGTGTATCCCACTTCCCCGTTATCTATCCTTTCGTGCACTACAACTATTATAACCCACAAGAGAAATGTGAATCAGGTTTGATTGCCGATAAGCGATGCCAAGTCAGCTTATGGAGTATCGGTGCCAACTGGCGTCCATTACCCAACTTGGTAGTCAAAGCCGACTACACCACTCGTCAGATAGGCACCTCCAAGATGTTTGGCACGAGCCAATACAATAGCGAAAACGAACTGCGTATCGGTGTGGCATACATGCTGTGGTTCGCTAAGAAATAACCAATAAGCAAATTATAAACAACAAAACAATACAGACTCATGAAGAAAAAGTTTTTTAAGTACGCACTGCTGATGGTATCAGTATGCACACTCTCCGCCAGTGTTGTCAGCTGTGGCGATGACAAAAACGACGTCAACAATCCAATCATCGACCCCAGTCAGGCATCAGATCTTGACTACAGTTCTGCTTATGCCGAGCAATGGGCAAACTACATGGTAACTGTATCCAACCTGCTGAAAGAGGATGCCAACACCCTTTACAACCAATGGAACAATGGCTATGCCAACACCTTCAAGAACCATAACACCACAGAATATAAGTCAGCCATCGACTGTGTGGATCAGATTTTCGAAGGATGTATCGACATTGCAGGTGAGGTTGGCGACACCAAGATTGGGGACCCATACAGCAAATACACTGCCGGCAACAAGACCGAAGCACTCTATGCCGTAGAATCATGGTACAGCTGGCATTCTCGCGACGACTATCGCAACAACATCTACTCTATCCGCAATGCCTATTATGGTTCACGCGATGGTAGCATCAACAGCAATTCTTTGTCAGCACTACTCGCCAAGAAGAATGCTACACTCGATACCGAAGCCAAGGAGAAGATTGCCGCAGCAGCCGATGCCATCTATGCTATTACACAGCCATTCCGCAACAATATCAACACCACCGAAACTGTAGCTGCCATGAATGCCTGTGCCGACCTCGTGAACTTCATCGAACAGGAACTCAAACCTTATTTCGATACCAACATCAACGACGATGCCACTCTTGATCCCATCGTCAAACAGTATGTTGATGCAGTAGTACTGCCTACCTACAAGGAATTGGCAGAAAAGAATGCAGCTCTCGACACCGCAGTTCGTGCTTTCAAGGCCAGTCCTTCAAATGCAAATTTCTCTGCTTGCGCTCAGGCATGGCTCGATGCTCGTGCTCCTTGGGAACAGAGTGAGGCCTTCCTCTTCGGTCCTGTTGATGAGCTTGGACTTGACCCCAACATGGACAGCTGGCCTCTCGACCAGTCACAGATTGTACAGATTCTGAAGTCGCAAGACTTCTCTAACCTCAACTGGAAAGAAGGCGAGAGCGACGACAAGATAGAATCAGCACAGAGCCTCCGCGGTTTCCACACACTGGAATTCCTCATCTTCAAAGATGGTAAAGCACGCACCGTAAACTAAAATTGCTAACACAAGAACCATATTATCCACACATGGCGAAGGCAGGAAAGTCACCATTTCCTCGCCTTCGCTATCGTGGCAAACAAAAAGAAACATACTAAACATGAATAAATGGCTGCATTTCCCTTTGCTGTTGACCGCTCTGGCCATGCTTGGTAGCTGCACCGACGATGAAAAACTCGATGTGACCGACATCGATGTGCCCACTGGCTACGAACTATCAGCAGGCACTTCCACCGGTTTCTATAGTTCATCGGTGGCCTACGACCAAGGCGCAAGATGGCTATCAGGGGCTTATAGTTCACGGTTCAGCTCTGGCGACCAACTCTACGACAATGTCAAATCTGCCAATGAGAATGGCTATGGCGGCGGCCTCGGCCCTGTCTATGCAGGCTACTCTTGTGGCAGTTGCCACCGTAATGCCGGTCGCACGGAACCAACCTATTGGACAAACTTCAAAAACGGAAGCGATGACGGATCCGGACAGTACGGTTTTACCTCATCGCTGATCTACATCACGCGCCGCAACGGGACATTCTTTCCCAACTATGGCCGCGTCATTCACGACCAAGCCATCTATGGTGTGAAGCCTGAAGGCAAACTAAAAGTGACTATTGACTCGATGACATACTCCTTTCCAGACGGTGAAAAATACACGCTCTGCGTTCCTAAATGGCATATCACCGAATGGTATGCCGACAGTATCCGTCCTGAGGATCTCTTCTGCACCGTTCGTGTTCCGCTTCGCCACGTAGGTATGGGCCAGATGATGGCACTCGATCCCAACGAAATAGAGGCATTGGCACGCAAGAGCAACTATCCCGAATGGGGCATCAGCGGTCGCTGCAACTACATCACTGAGCGTGGTGTGCGCCAACTGGGACTTTCCGGCAACAAGGCGCAACATGCCGATTTGACCGTCGAACTGGGCTTTTCGAGCGATATGGGCCTCACCAACAGCCGCTATCCTGAGGAGATCTGTGAAGGACAATCACAGATGAAGGATGGTTCGATGATGGGATTGTCCTATCAACAACTGGACTGCACCACCGAACAGATGGAAGATGTCGATCTTTACATGCAGTCACTTGCTGTTCCTGCCCGTCGCAATGTCAACGATCCCGACGTCATTGAAGGTCAGAAACTCTTTTATCAGGCAGGCTGCCACCTGTGCCACGTCACTACGCTGCATACCAAAAAGCGCGGCACCACCTTACTGGCAGGCACTACATTGCCTTGGCTTGGAGGACAAACCATACACCCCTACTCCGATTATCTACTCCACGACATGGGTTCAGAAATCATGGGCGTGGGTTTGAACGATAATTTTGTGAGTGGTCTGGCTCGTGGAAACGAATGGCGCACCACCCCGCTGTGGGGTATCGGTCTGCAGAAAAAGGTAAACGGACACACCTGTTTCCTGCACGATGGCCGGGCTCGCAACTTCACCGAAGCCATTATGTGGCACGGCGGCGAGGGCGAAGCCTCCAAAAACAAGTTTAAGAACATGACCAAACAACAGCGCAACCAGCTGATACAATTCCTTTGGTCACTTTAATTCAAGCATCTTGTCAGACGTATCATCCAACAATAATCAGGTAAAAACCAACAAATACAACCAATGAAATACAACAGAATCATGGCCATCATTATGGCCTCTCTGCTCTCAGCAGGTGCTTTTGCCGAGACAGAAAAGATAGAAAACAACAGCGAATTTGCTGCCAACGCCAACACCGAGAGTGCCGACAACACCACTGGCAAAATGGATATGGAGAACGGCGTGCTGCCCATTGCCGACGACCGTGGCTTCACCCTTCAGTCTAAGGATGGCAATTTCGTGTTCAAGCCCTATATGTATGTACAGAGTACGCTCAACATGAAATACTACGACGACGAGGGACTTGACAAAGCCTATAATCAAGATAACATTGCCAACAGTGGCTTTGCCATTCCCTATGCCATCATCGGTTTCACCGGTAAGGCATTCGGTAAGATCGATTACAACATCAGTATCAATGCCGCAGCATCGGGTGGCAATGTGTTGCAACAGGCATGGATTGACTATGCCGTTAGTCCTGCCTTGCGTTTCCGCGCTGGTAAATTCAAGACACCCTTCACACATGCCTACCTCACCACACTTGGCGAGACATTGTTTCCACAGGTTCCCACTTCGCTGACTGCAAGCAGCATCCTGCCCTACTCCCTCAATGCCGTCACCCCAAGCATAGGCACCGGATTCGACTTGGGCTTTGAGGTGCATGGCGTCATCAACAATAAGTTTGGCTATGAAGCAGGACTTTTCAACGGAACAGGGTCATCTGTCAACAGTGCCACCAAAGGTTTCAGCGACGACAACCATTTGCCTTCACTGCTCTACGCTGGTCGTTTGACCTATATGCCTAATGGTCCGATGCCCATGACACAGGGTAATGCCAAGATGCAACATCTCGACAAGATGCTTATCGGCATCAGCGCCAACTACAACAACGAGGCAGAAAACGAGAGTACCAACGACTTCCGCGCCGGTTTGGAGTTTGCCTGGCTGAAAAACAAATGGTATTTTGCTGCCGAAGCCTACTACATGCATGTTGGATTCACCGACCGTCAGAAGATAGACAAGACTTATGACTTCTGGGGAGGATATGCACTAGCAGGCTATTTCGTAGCTCCACAATGGCAATTGGGCGTGCGTTACGACTTCATGGACCGCAATGGTTCTTCAAAAGACGGTTTTCTCAACATGCCGGCAGCCGTGGTCAACTATTTTGTACCTAACACCAATCTGAAACTGTCTGCCATGTATCAGTATATCGGTCGTACCGGACATGCCACACAATTAGACCGCGACCTCGATGACCTCGGCATTGCGACCCATACCGCATGTATCATGATGCAATTTGCTTTTTAATGATGAAATATTTGTATAAGTCAATGAAAATCCGTATCTTCGCATTTGCTGCCATCGCTGTACTGCTGTTGGCAGCCTGCGACGACGGACGCATCTATAATGAGGTGGCTGTTGACACCACCGGACGATCAGCCCGACTCACGGCAACCATTACTGGTTTGGACCATTGGACCGATAATTACACCGTGTCACTGGCAGGCTTTGCCGAAGGCGATGACTATGCCAGCATCTCTAAAGCCGTTCGGGCCAATGCCGACGGACAGGTGAGCATGACGCTGAACAATATTCCCGACCAAGTGACGAGTGTTCGCCTCTGTGTGCTCGACCGTCTGCGCCGAAATGTAGTGACGTTTAGCGAAGTGGCAACCGAAGGTGTGCGCGACACCATCCGACTGGAGTTGGGCACCGTAGATGCCAGTATGCTCAATGCTATACAGCAGGGATACCTCAACACAACCTGTGCCAACTGCCACGGCGCAAGCAACCATGCCGCAGCAGGCCTCAACCTTACGGCAGGCAAATCGTATGCAGCACTGGTAGGTGTGGCATCCAGAAAAGTGGAAGGTCACCAACTCGTAGCGCCTGGCAATGCCGCAGAGAGTGTGCTACACATGGTGCTACACAACGAACATGTAGAGGGTATCTCTATGAACCACTTCGACCTTGTGTCGGAAAAGAACGCAGAACTTATCCTGCCCCTTATCGACAGTTGGATTGACGGAGGTGCAGAGCAATAACATCAAAGAAAGATATGAATAGACTGAACACGATACAATACGAAAAGGCACATGCCGACATCTTCTGTTTCGACAATGACACGGCAGTGAAAGAATACCATGCCATAATCCATGTCGATGATGCCACTATGGATTTTCCACAGCAGTTGCAAGCCATCATGGATGCCTATTCCACACTGGTAGAAAACACTTTGCATGGTGCACGCTGCATCTTCAAGCGCTATTTCCTAAGCGACTCTGCCAATCAGGAAGATGAAGTGGCTGCCGCAGATATGACCGATTGTGCCAAAAGTATCATCCAGCAGGCTCCGCTCGACGGCACCAAGGTGGCACTGTGGGTCTATCTGATGACCGACGTACAGACCGGAATAGGTCAAAGTGGCCTTTATGAGGTGCGCCACGGTGCTTACCGTCACCTTTGGAGCGGCAGTGCCCACAACATGGCAACCAACTCTGAATATCAGACTCGCCTGCTTTTCAACGAATACAACCTGCAGCTCATTGAGGAAGGATGCACGCTGAAGGACAACTGCATACGCACTTGGTTTTTTGTCAACGATGTGGATTTAAACTATGGCGGTGTGGTGCGTGCGAGAAACCAGTTCTTCTTCACCCAAGGACTTACTGCCAAGACCCACTTCATAGCCTCTACCGGCATTGGTGGCAGACAGGCAGACCCTAACGTGCTGACACAGTTGGACACCTATGCCGTGGCTGGTATTGAGAAAGAGCAAGTGGCATATCTCTATGCTCCTACCCACCTGAACCGCACCAGCGAGTATGGTGTGAGCTTTGAGCGAGGCACCATGGTCGATTATGGCGACCGCCGACAAGTGTTTATATCGGGCACTGCCAGTATCGACAACAAGGGGCAGATTGTCTATCCCAAGGACATTCGCCGTCAGACCCACCGCATGTGGGAGAATGTAGAAGCGCTGTTGGCTGAAGCCGACTGCACCATGGAGGACGTAGGCATGATGGTGGTCTATCTGCGCGACACTGCCGACTATGCTGTAGTCAGTCAGTTGTTTGCCGAACGCTTCCCTGGACATCCCTACGTGATAGTCCATGCACCAGTATGCCGACCGGGGTGGCTGATTGAAATGGAGTGCATGGCAGTGCGCAAGACCCTCCACCCGCAGTACAACCCATTCTGATAACATTGTAAAGTTTACGTTACAACATCCAAAGATGAAACATCTCCGCATCGTTCTCACGCTGCTTATGACCATACTCATAGCCACCATGGCTGTTGCCACCTTCGTGGAGCAACGCCATGGGGCTTCGTATGCTGCCACACATGTCTATCACACCTCATGGTTCTTTGCGCTTTGGGCATTGATGGCCTTGGGAGGCATGGCGGCTATATGGCGCATGCGCCTCTGGCGGCGACTGGGTGTGATGTTGCTTCATGCTGCGCTGTTGCTGATACTGGCAGGGGCTGCCGCCTCATGGCTGACCAGTAGCGAGGGCACACTCCATTTGCGCAAAGGCCAACCGGCAGATTGCTACACCATCAAAGACTCACAGCTGTCGGCAGCATTGCCTTTTCAGCAGATGACCCTACAAGGTTTCTCCGTAGTTTGCTATCCTGGTACAGAGGCGCCACAAGACTTTCAGAGCCAGGTAACCTACATTACGGCAGACCGTCAACACCATGAAGCCACCATCTCGATGAACCATATTCTTGAGGTGGAGGGCTATCGTTTCTACCAAACATCGTTTGACCCTGACCGTCAAGGTTCGGTACTTACAGTCAACTACGACCCGTGGGGCACTCCCATCAGCTATGGCGGCTATGTATTACTGGCATTATCGATGGTCTGGTTGCTCATCGACCGGCGCGAAACATTCGGTCGCTTACTGCGGTCACCCCTGTTGCGCCATGGTGCTACACTCATGCTGCTGATAGTTTGCTCCATGTCTGTACATGCCCGAAGTGTGCCTACTATCACGGCAGAACGAGCCAATCGGTTGGCTGAAATGCCGGTGGTCTATAACGACCGAATAGCACCACTCAACACGCTGGCACGCGATTTCCTACTTAAACTCTATGGGCGCACCTCCTATAAAGGGCTTACTGCCGAACAAGTGGTATATGGTTGGATGCAGCGTCCTGAGACTTGGTCTGACGAACCAATGCTCTTGGTGAAAGACAGCAAGTTGCGCCAACAGTTGGGCATCGACGGTAAATATGCCCGCCTTGCCGATCTCTTCGACAATACAGGTCAGTATCGACTGCAACAACTCATTGCCATCGGTGGGGAAACTAAGGCTGTCAGAGAGCTCGACGAGAAAGTGGGCATCATACTGATGCTCACCGAAGGTGAACTGTTGCGCCCGGCAAGTGGTGTGGCTATCAATCAGCACCGCCTCGTGGCAGAGATATGTTACAACCGCATACCCTTTGTCAGTCTGCTGTTTATGACCAATCTCACCTTGGGCATATTGGCATTCTGCCTGTTGCTCATCCCTGCGTTTCGTTTCCGCCATTGCTTATGGCAAACGGTCTGCCTCTTGGGAGGACTATCGTGGTTGGTATTGGTGGCAGGCTATGCTTTGCGCTGGTACATCAGCGGTCGCATCCCCTTGGGCAACGGCTTTGAAACCATGCTTTTTCTCGCTCTTGCGCTGCAAACCGTCGGTGTGATGCTCCATCGCCGCCTATCTATTATCGTTCCGTTTGCCCTGCTGCTGTCGGGGTTCACCCTACTGGTAGCCCATCTGAGCGAGATGAATCCGCAGATTACATCACTCATGCCCGTACTCCAGTCGCCATTGCTCACCATCCACGTCAGCCTCGTCATGATGGCTTATGCACTCTTGGCTTTCACCATGATGAGTGGCATAGTGGCACTGATAGCCCATCATCGTGGCCATACCGGCCACGAGGAATTGCTCACCGTACTGTCGCAACTGATGCTATATCCAGCCGTTTTCCTGTTGGCAGGCGGCATATTCCTCGGTGCGGTATGGGCTAACGTGTCGTGGGGAAAGTATTGGAGCTGGGATCCGAAAGAGGTTTGGGCACTCATCACCCTGCTCGTCTATGCCGTTCCACTACACCGCACCACTTTCTTTGCGCCCCATCGACCTGTGGCATACCATCTTTATATGCTCATCGCATTCTTCTCGGTGTTGATGACCTACTTCGGTGTCAACTATTTCCTTGGTGGCATGCACAGCTATGCATGACGCACGCACAGCCTACAAACAGCTTTCTGCCCCATCACTCTCCCTATGCTTTCGCAGAGTATCTATCTGCAGAAAGCCGCCACTTGGTTTCTCACGCCATCAAAATTCTATTTTCCACATCCTTTCACAAAGCCGCATAACACACAATTTATCATTACATTGCATCCGCTCGCAAGGTACATGGATCAGTAAAATCAATGAATTTGCTCAGCAATCTCAATGAATTTGGTGAGCAATTTCAATGAATTTGGTGAGGAAAACAATTTGATTTGGTGAGGAAAATAATTTGATTTGCCGAGGAAAACAATTTGATTTGCCGAGGAAAACAATTTGATTTGCCGAGCTATGGATATTACCTTTTGAATATCAATATGTTACACGGACAACAAAACTACGTTAGATAAATCTTCAAAACATGGGCTGTGGCGGTCGCAAGAAATCAGAAAAGCCCAGCCATCACGGCTGGACTTTCAACAAACGAAATAAACTTACATCAAAATACTTATACATGTATAACAATGACTAAGAGCAACCACATAGTGGCCCTCTTGTGCTTTTTGGTCTTAATCAGTATTGTCGCACGGTCGCCCTTACATCGAGAGCGATGCGCATATTAACATCGAGGCAGGTCTTCTGACTTTGTTCCCACTCCAAACTCCTTCCCGCCATAAAGGGCAGTGGATTGTTTTGCTTGGAATGTGCTAAGGGAACTCACAGCTGCGGGACAGTAGGAGATTCTCACTCACATTCCCTTTTAAACGCTGTTATGCGTACCTTGACGTTGCAAAGATAGTATAATTCCACGGAACCACCAAACAAAACAGCAAAAAAATACCACAGTTGCACAATGCTGGCAACTGTGGCAATTATGATAATAGTTTGCGTTACTATCTGATGGATGAGGGATTAGATTTCCCAACCGATGGCTGACGCACCAAGAACAGCAGCCGAAGCGCCATCGAGACCGCTCACCAAGAACTGGGCCTTACCCTTGAAAATGTTCATCACGTGGTTGTCATATGCTACTTTGATAGGATCCATGATGAGCTTACCGGCTTTCACCAGGCCACCAAAGAAGATGAATGCCTCAGGAGAAGAGAATGCAGCGAAGTCGGCACAGGCTTCACCAAGCATCGTACCAGTGAAGTCGAAAATCTCTTTAGCCAGTTCGTCACCCTTGCCTGCGGCAATGCTTACGTCGAGCGAAGTAATCTTTTCGGCATCCAGCTCGCGGAGCAATGAGGGACGCTCGGTCTTCTCAAGCATCTCGCGGGCAGTGCGTGCCACACCTGTGGCAGAGCAATAAGCCTCCAAACATCCAGTGCGACCGCAACCGCAAATGCGACCTTGAGCACCACGAACCATAGTGACGTGACCTAACTCACCGGCAAATCCATCGTGACCGTAGAGCAGCTGTCCATTGACAACCACACCCGAACCAACTCCGGTACCAAGGGTGATGACGATAAAATTCTTCATGCCGCGTGCCACACCATATACCATTTCACCCAATGCAGCAGCATTGGCATCGTTGGTCAAGCCAACAGGAATGCCGAGTGCATCGCTGAACATCTGTGCCAATGGCACAATACCATCGTGTGCCCATGGCAGATTGGGAGCAAACTCTATGGTTCCTCTATAGAAATTGCCGTTGGGTGCACCAATACCCATGGCTTTTATTTTCTCAATACCTCCTACTTGGTCAATGATAGGGAGAAGTGCTTCGACAGAAGCCTTAACAAAATCTTCTGCACAAGTATATCCGCCAGTCTTAATGGCTGTTTGAGTTTTAATGTCACCACGTGAATCTACGATTCCAAAGACAGAATTGGTGCCTCCGAGATCGAGTCCTATGACATATGGTTTGATGCCTTGCTGTTCACTCATAAGTTAATAAAATTGTATTTTAAGTTATTGATTTTCGAATTTCAAGTGGCAAAGTTATGAAAAAAACATCGAATAAACAAAGTTTTTTCCAAAGAAATGTACGAGATACACACATTCTTTGTATCTTTGCACTTGATATGCCGTTTCCAATACATATAAATATAGTCGATTTGGTATTCAAGGGAATGCTAATCGGCATGATTGCCTCAGCTCCTATGGGACCTGTAGGCGTACTCTGTGTGCAACGCACACTGAACAAAGGCCGATGGTATGGATTCATCACAGGAGTGGGTGCCGCAGTGAGCGACATCATCTATGCTGCCATCACTGGCTTTGGTATGGCTTTTGTCATGGACATCATCAATAACGACACGAATAAATTCTATCTGCAGATCATTGGCAGCATCATTCTACTGTCGTTTGGTATCTACACATGGAGATCAGACCCTACCAAAAATATCCATCAATCAGGTAAACAACGCGGATCGATGACACACAATGCCATCACGGCATTTCTCGTCACTTTCTCCAATCCGTTGATTATATTTCTATTCATGGGTCTCTTCGCACAATTTGCATTTGTCATTCCAAACAGACCATTTGAGATGATTGTCGGATTTGCAAGCATTGTGGGTGGGGCACTCGTCTGGTGGTATGGACTGACATGGCTGATAGACAAGGTGCGAGGCATCTTCGACTCCAGTGGCATACGCATCATTAATCAGATCATCGGTGCCATTGTCATCATCTTCTCCGTCATATTCCTCTTCGGAACATGTACTAACCTTTACCGCTTTTAGCACATAAGACAGATTATGCAAATAGCACAACAACTCAGAAAGACTAACATAGCAGAGTATCTGCTATATATGTGGCAGGTGGAAGACATTATCAGAGCATTTGACTGCTCGCTGAGCCGCATACGACGCGAATACATCGAGCGCTTCGACTATACCGACGAACAGAAAGAAGATGAGGCTGACTGGTTTGGAAACCTCATCAGAATGATGAACTCGGAAGGTTGTCGGGAGAAAGGACACTTGCAGATCAACAAGGTGACACTGCAGATGTTGCAGGAGCTACATACCCAACTATTGGGTAGTACAAAGTTTCCGTTCTACAGCGCCGAATATTACAAAGTGCTACCCTATATCGTAGAGTTGCGCAACCATGGCGCAAGCAAAGACGAAAACGAGATAGAGACTTGCTTCAACTCGCTATATGGCGTGATGATGTTGCGGTTGCAGAAAAAAGAGATAACACCCAACACACAGCATGCCATACAAGAGATTAGCACACTTATCGGTATGCTCAACGACTATTATCTCAAAGACAAAGAAGAACCACTGCAATTTGAATAGGAAGATGAACATCCTTGTAACAGGTTGCCACGGACAGTTGGGCAACGAGATACAACTGCTGGAGAATAACTATCCACAGCACACCTATTATAATACAGACCGCGACGAACTCGACATCACCGATAGCGATGCCATTGCTCACTTTGTGGATGAACACCACATAGACGGCATCATCAACTGCGCGGCATATACTGCCGTTGACAAGGCAGAAACGGATGAACAACTCAGCACAACACTCAATGCCACTGCTCCTGCATATCTGGCACAGGCTATAGAGAAACGCAACGGATGGATGGTTCAGATATCCACAGACTACGTGTTTGACGGCACAAACCATACACCATACGTTGAAACCGACACGACCAAGCCCAACAGTGTCTATGGCAGAACAAAACTGGAAGGAGAAATCAACGTGCAGAAATACTGCAAGCGCACCATGATAGTGCGCACAGCATGGCTCTATTCCATCTTTGGAAACAATTTCGTCAAGACGATGATCAGATTGGGAAAGGAGCGAGACAGCATTGGGGTGGTGTTCGACCAAATAGGCACACCCACCTATGCACACGATTTGGCTAACGCCATTATGACTGCTATAGGACAGGGCATCAAGCCTGGCATCTACCATTTCTCCAATGAAGGAGTCATCTCATGGTATGATTTCACCAAGGCTATCCATCGGTTGGCTGGCATCAATACCTGCCGGGTAAGACCGCTCCACACAGCAGAATATCCTTCTGCTGCACCACGTCCACACTACAGCGTGCTCGACAAGACAAAGATTAAAACCACATACAACATAGATATTCCCTATTGGGAAGACAGTTTGAAACAGTGTATCGATAAGTTATGAATCAAGAAATAGAAAGAAGAAGAACATTTGCCATCATCTCCCACCCTGATGCCGGTAAGACAACGCTGACGGAGAAATTCCTCTTGTTTGGTGGACAGATACAGGTGGCTGGTGCTGTAAAGAGCAACAAAATCAAGAAGACAGCCACTTCCGACTGGATGGATATCGAGAAACAACGCGGTATCTCGGTATCTACATCAGTTATGGAATTTGACTACACACCTGCAGGTGGCGACATTGAATACAAAGTGAACATCCTCGACACACCGGGTCACCAGGATTTTGCAGAAGATACCTATCGTACACTTACAGCTGTGGATTCTGCCATCATCGTAGTGGATAGCGCTAAAGGTGTAGAGGCACAGACTCGCAAACTGATGAACGTATGTCGCATGCGCAATACGCCTGTTATCATCTTCATCAATAAGATGGACCGAGAAGGACGCGACCCATTCGATCTGCTCGATGAACTCGAACAGGAACTGGGCATCAAAGTGCGTCCACTGTCATGGCCCATCAACCAAGGTGCGAAGTTCAAGGGTGTTTATAATATCTACGAACAGAAGCTCGACCTCTTTACTCCCGACAAACAGCGAGTAACAGAAAAGGTAGAAATAGACATCAACAGCAAAGAACTCGATGAGAAAGTCGGTGAACGCGATGCTGACAAACTGCGTGAAGACCTTGAACTCGTAGATGGTGTATATCCTGAATTTGACGTAGAGACCTATCGCTCTGCCGAAGTAGCACCTGTATTCTTCGGTTCGGCACTCAACAATTTCGGTGTACAGGAACTGCTCAACTGCTTTGTAGAAATAGCTCCGAGTCCTCGTGAGACTAAAGCAGAAGAGCGCATGGTAAAGCCCGACGAACCTAAATTCACGGGATTTATCTTCAAAATCACTGCCAATATCGACCCCAACCACCGTTCGTGTATCGCTTTCTGCAAAGTATGTTCGGGTAAATTCCAGCGCAACCAGCCTTATTTGCACGTCAGACAGGGCAAGACGCTGCGTTTCTCAAGTCCCACACAGTTTATGGCACAGCGCAAGAGTACTATCGACGAAGCATGGCCCGGAGATATTGTCGGTCTGCCAGACAATGGTATCTTCAAAATCGGAGACACGCTGACCGAAGGTGAAAAGCTCCACTTCCGCGGACTGCCATCATTCTCGCCCGAACTCTTCAAATACATTGAGAACGACGATCCAATGAAGTCAAAACAATTGCAGAAGGGTATCGACCAGTTGATGGACGAAGGTGTGGCACAGTTGTTTGTCAACCAGTTTAACGGCAGAAAGATTATCGGTACGGTAGGACAACTGCAGTTTGAGGTCATCCAGTACCGTTTGGAAAACGAGTACAACGCAAAATGCCGATGGGAGCCCGTACAGCTCTACAAGGCCTGTTGGATAGAAAGCGACAATGCCGCAGAGCTCGACAACTTCAAAAAGCGCAAGTATCAGTATATGGCAAAAGATAAGGACGGACGCGATGTGTTTCTCGCTGACTCAAGCTATGTATTGTCTATGGCACAACAGGACTTTGAGAACATCAAGTTCCATTTCACTTCAGAATTCTAAAAACATACCAACAAATGACCAGAGAAGAAGATATTCGTAAGGCTGTGGAAGTGCTCCGCAAGGGAGGCGTTATACTCTACCCCACCGATACCGTATGGGGAATAGGTTGCGATGCTACCAACAGCGAAGCGGTGAAACGTGTTTATGACATCAAACAACGTGATGATTCGAAGGCACTCATCTGCCTCGTGGATAGCGATGCACGCCTGCAACGATACATCCGCAAAGTGCCCGATGTGGCATGGCAGTTGCTCGACTGCTGCGACAAACCTACTACCGTTATTCTCGACGGTGCGGTCAATTTAGCAGAAAACCTTATTGCCGAAGATGGTTCCGTCGGCATACGCATCACTCAGGAGCCTTTCTCCAAGGAGCTATGCTTCCGATTCCAGAAAGCGCTGGTATCTACATCGGCAAACATCAGCGGTGAACCTGCTGCACAAAACTACCCCGACATCGATCCGAAGATTATCGAAGCCGTAGATTATGTATGCTGGAGCCGCCGACAGGAGCATAAGCCTCACAAGCCATCGAGTATCATTAAACTGACAGAAGACGGTCAAGTGACCATCATCCGCAAATAGCAACCCCCTCAACCAACAGACCGAAACAAGAGAACAGATATGAGTCAACATGAAATAGCGACACGCACAGACTGGAGACACCGCATTCACGAATGGCGGGTAACACACATTAGCGACAGAATGTTTCTACTCGTTCTGGCGTTCTTTGTGGGCCTGTTGTCTGCTGTAGCCGCTTTCATCCTGCACAGTATGATTGACCTGATAGGCTCACTGCTGACGGGTAAGTTTACTGCAACAAGTTATAACTGGCTCTATCTGGTATATCCTGTCATCGGCATCTACCTTACCTCGCTTTTTGTGAGACATGTCGTCAAAGACAATATATCTCACGGTATCACGCGAATACTATATGCCATCTCGTCAAACAAGTCGCGACTGAAAGCCCACAACACATGGTCATCGGTCATTGCATCAGCCATCACCATCGGTTTTGGTGGTTCGGTGGGAGCTGAGGCGCCTATCGTTTTGACGGGATCGGCCATCGGGTCAAGGCTCGGGCAACTGTTTCGACTCGACAACAAAACGCTGATGACGCTCGTGGGATGCGGTGCTGCTGGTGCCATTGCCGGAATCTTTAAGGCGCCGATTGCAGGATTGGTATTCACGCTGGAAGTATTGATGATCGATTTGACCATGGCTTCGCTGCTGCCTGTATTGGTATCGTGTGTGACAGCAACCTGCTTCACCTATATTTTCAGCGGTGCCTCAACACTATTCACCTTCCATCTCGACAACGACTGGACGGTGGAACGTGTACCGGCATCTATTCTATTAGGAATCACCTGCGGTCTCGTCAGCCTCTATTTTATACGGTCTATGAATGCCTGCGAGGATGTTTATGCTCGATTTAAAAACAAGCCATACGTCAAACTCCTTATCGGTGGCGTTGTTCTGAGCACGCTGATCTTCCTCTTTCCTTCACTCTATGGCGAAGGATACCATGCCATCAACCTGTTGCTCAACGGTAAATCGGAGACTGACTGGAACCAGATTCTCGACGGTTCACTATTCTACGGACATCCGGAATATCTGATGATATATCTATCGCTGGTGCTCTTCACCAAGGTGTTCGCCACATCGGCAACCAATGGAGGCGGCGGTTGTGGTGGTACTTTCGCACCCAGTTTGTTCATAGGATGCTTCACCGGATTCGTCTTCTCACGCTTGTGGAACATGAATCAAGTGGGAATATATGTGCCTGAGAAGAACTTTGCACTATTGGGCATGGCTGGAGTCATGTCGGGAGTGATGCATGCACCGCTGACAGGAACATTCCTCATCGCCGAGATTACCAGTGGATACAACCTATTCATGCCGTTGATGATTGTTTCGGTATCGGCATATCTCACCATCATCATCTTTGAACCGCATAGTATATATGGTATGCGACTCGCCCGACAAGGTAAGTTGCTCACCCACCACACCGACCATTCTGTGCTCACACTGATGAATATGGAAACCGTAATAGACCGCGACTACCAATCGGTGGATGCTGATATGGAACTCGGACAAATGGTACATAAGATCAGTCGCTCTAAGCAGAGTGTGCTTCCTGTTACTGACGCTGCAGGACATCTGTTAGGGGAAATAGATATTATACGCATTCGCCACGTGATGTTCCGCACCGAACTATATCACCATTTCCATGCCAGTCAACTCATGACTAAACCGGCTGCAGTACTCACCGATGGCATGCCGATGACTGATGTAATGAAGGCTTTTGAACGAACACAGGCTGACTGGCTGCCTGTACTTGACGCTGACCGCTGTCTGCGTGGCTATATCTCACAGAAACGCATATACGGTATGTATCGTAAGATGGTGCGCGACTTCAGTCAGGAATAGCATTTATTTATATTAATAATGTGTAGCAATCATATCAATGATGAAGAAAGAAGACCTTAGAATAGTATTTATGGGAACACCGGAGTTTGCCGTAGAGACACTGCAAGCACTGGTAGAACACGACTATAATGTAGTGGCTGTAGTCACCAAACCCGATAAACCCGTAGGAAGACACGGTTCGGTACTCCAAGCACCTGCCGTCAAAAAATATGCTTTGGAACATGGATTACCGGTGTTACAACCTGAGAAGATGAAAGACGAGAACTTCGTGGAACAGTTGAAGAGCTACAATGCCAACCTTCAGGTGGTAGTGGCTTTCCGCATGTTACCCGAAGTGGTATGGGCAATGCCCGAATATGGCACATTCAATGTACATGCTGCCCTACTGCCACAATACCGTGGTGCGGCGCCCATCAACTGGGCCATCATCAATGGTGAGACACAAACTGGCGTGACAACATTCTTCCTCGACCACGATATTGATACTGGTCGTATCATCATGAGCAAGCCTTTCGACATTCCAGACGATGCCGATGTGGAATATGTTTATGACGGACTGATGCACCTCGGCGCACAACTCTGTCTCGAAACGCTCGAACAAATTGTGGCTACCAATGGGCATCCTGCGACCGTGGCACAAAGCGAAAAGATAGAAGACAAGGACCTCAAAGACGCTCCGAAACTGTTCAAAGAAAACTGCGAAATCAATTGGAACCAGAAAGCAAAACAGGTGTATGACTTCGTGCGCGGCCTCTGTCCCATACCAGGAGCTTGGACCAATCTGATAACACCAGATGGTAAAGAGACACTGTTGAAAGTCTATCGCACAAGCAAAACCGGTCAATCCACCACCGCTGCACCAGGCACAATCTGCATAGAAGGTAAGCGCTTGCTGGTGGCTACTATTGATGAATGGCTCTGTTTCGAGGAACTTCAACTGGCAGGAAAGAAGCGCATGATGGCACGCGACTTCATGAATGGCATGAAGGAACTGGATCAGTGTCACGTGGGATAAGTAAAAAAATCACTTTAAAAATATACTAAAACGGCAAAGACCTCGTTTATTCTTATAGAAAACTATAAGGAAAAAGCCGATGTCAAGCGCCAATAAGCACGAAACGGACAAACCCAGCGAAACAACCATCCTGCTCATTAAACAGGTGGCTCGCACCTACAAGACCATTGTTGAAAGCGATGGGACTGTCAAGGTAGTGGGGATGAACTGAACTTGAAACTTAAATCAACAACTGACAAGATGACTAAAGTATCTCCATCATTACTGGCGGCCGACTTTCTGCACCTCGACCGCGATATTGAAATGATCAACAGAAGTGAAGCAGACTGGCTTCATCTCGATGTTATGGACGGGGTTTTTGTACCCAATATCTCCTTCGGCTTTCCTGTACTCGAAGCTGTTGCATCAAAGTGCACCAAACCATTGGATGTGCATTACATGATTGTAAATCCAGAACAGTATATCAAGCAAACCGCTAAACTTGGCGCTATGATGATGAATGTTCACGTAGAAGCCTGTCGCCACTTACACCGCACAGTACAGGAAATACACGATGCTGGCATGAAAGCTGGTGTCACACTCAATCCCGCCACACCTGTTTCCGTATTGGAAGACATTGCAGCAGATGTGGATATGGTATTGCTGATGAGCGTCAATCCTGGATTTGGCGGACAAAAATTCATTGAAAACACCATCGGCAAGGTGCAGCGCTTGCGCCAATTACTCGCCCAAACTGGCAGTAAAGCACTAATCGAAGTGGATGGTGGAGTACAGGGCGAGACTGCGCCACGCTTGGTTAAAGCCGGTGTGGATGTTCTTGTCAGCGGTAGCTACGTATTCAAAAGCAAGCAACCAGAACAGACTATCCACGAATTGCGCAATCTCTAAACAACCAATAGCAGTTCAACAACAGCAGATGATCTAAATCATCCTGCACATACGACAACTCCTTTACACCAAGATGAAACATCAGTATTGGTGTAAAGGAGTTTCATACCTCACATCATACTATCAGATACTATATCAAATTAATACGTTTGGCCATACGGCGCATGTTGCGAATGGCATAGCGCATACGCCCAAGCGAAGTATTGATACTGACATTGGTAATTTCGGCTATGTCTTTAAACTGCAAACCCTGATAATAACGCATCAATACCACCTCGCGCTGTTCATCAGGAAGCAGATCCATCAGTTGTCGCATGTGGCCACTGAGTTCCTCAGCCACCAGCATATCTTCCCTACTTTTATAGGGATGTCCACAATCTATGACCGTCAGCAACTCGTCATCGCTGATATTTACCGCCTGTCCTTTCTTTTGTTTTCTCACATCATCAATCAGCAAATTACGGGCAATACGCATCAACCAGTATAGAAACTTGCCTTGATTGAAGTATTGTCCATCTTTCATCTTCACGATAGCTCTGATGAAAGTTTCTTGAAAGAGGTCATCGGCTTTGTCCTTATCACGGGTCAAAGCCAAGATAAAATCGAATAATTGCTGCTGATTGCGTGCCAACAACTCATCGAAAGCAGAATCCTTGCCCTCCATATAGGCTTGCACCAACATATCGTCGGAGCAGTTTGCATATCCCTTCATGGTCCAAATGTTTTGATTTCTTGAGGGTAGAATTTAATCGATAAGCCTATTGTTTTTTAAGATGGGTTACTGGCAATATTACCATTATATGATGCAAATTTAAGGTAAAATTTCAGTATCTCCAAATTATTCTAACAGAAATTCGTGATTTCTCATTCTTTTGTTTTAACTTTGTGAACTGAATATATAACCAAGCTAAGACTTATTTATGTTGAAACTATTTGTTCCGGGGCGTTTGTGCCTCTTTGGAGAACACACCGACTGGGCAGGCCATTACCGAACCATGAATGCCGATATCCTTCCGGGTATGGCTATAGTTACTGGTATCGAACAAGGAATTTATGCAGAAGTGGAGAAAGCCTCCAACTTCGAAATGCATAGCGATGCCGCTGAAATGAAAGATGCGTGGCGTGACTTTTCATGCCGCATGACAGAGACAGATCTGAAGCGTGTTGCCAAATCGGGATCGTTCTTCTGCTACTGTGCAGGTGTAGCCAGCTACATGTTGGAATGGTATAAGGTGGGTGGTGTGCGCATCCGCATTACCAATATGACGCTTCCCATGAAGAGCGGACTATCGTCATCTGCAGCTATTTGTGTTTTGGTTGCACGTGCTTTCAACCTGCTGTACAACTTGAACCTCAACACCATGGGCGAAATGAATATCGCCTATCTCGGTGAACAGCGCACTTCGTCACGTTGCGGACGACTTGACCAAGCATGCGCCTTTGGTGTGAAACCCAATCTGATGACCTTTGATGGCGATGAAATCGAAGTGCAGTCACTCAATGTCAAAAAGACACTACACTGGGTGTTTGCAGACCTTTGCACTGCAAAAGATACAATCCGCATCCTTTCTGACTTGAATAAGCCCTATCCATTTGCGCAAAACGAGAAGGAGCAAAACCTCCATCGGGCGTTAGGAGAATGGAACCACAAAATCATAGAACGTGCTGTGAAATATATGGCAGAGGGACAAGTGGAGCAACTGGGCCAACTGATGACAGAGACAGAAAATATGTTTGAGGAATACATCACGCCCATGTCGCCTGCACTACAAGCACCAAAACTCCATGAAGTATTGAGGGATCCTGCCATCCAACCATTGGTATATGGTGGAAAGGGTGTTGGTTCACACGGCGATGGAAGTGTGCAATTTCTCGCACGCGATGCGGAATCACAGAAGAAATTGGTTGATTACCTCAACAGCGAAGGCATGCGTGCCTACCAATTGACCATCAACCCTGTACATACGGTACGTCGCGCTATTATCCCCGTGGCAGGTTTCGGCACACGACTATACCCCGCGACCCGCGGATTAAAGAAGGACTTTTTCCCCATACCCTGTGCCGATGGCATGGTGCGCCCCGTCATTCTCATTTTGCTTGAAGAACTGGTAAAGAGTGGCATCGAGGAGATTTGTCTCGTATTGGGCTCTGAGGAGGAACGTAAACTCTATACTGAATTCTTCGAAACACCGCTTTCTGCAGAACATCTGTCGAAGCTCAATACCGAAGCACAAGAATATGAAAACCGCATTCTTGATATCGGTAAGCGACTGCGCTACGTATATCAAAAAGAAAAGCGCGGTTTCGGCCATGCCGTTTATCAGGCTGTGGAATTCACACACAATGAGCCAGTGCTCCTACTCTTAGGTGACACGATCTACCGTAGCCATCGCAATAAACCCTGTGCCCTACAACTCATCGAGGAATATGAGCGCTACAACAGACTCATGGTCAGTATCCATTCCGTTCCACTGACCGAAGTTAGTCGTTACGGCATACTCAGTGGCATCTGGGAAGACAAAGAGAACACCATTCTCAATGTATCGGCAATGAACGAGAAACCCAAGGCCAGTTATGCCGAAGAGTTCCTTGGTGTGCGTGGCAACGATGGAAAGAAAGAGTATTGCAGTGTGTTTGGACAGTATATCCTCACACCGGAGGTCTTCCAGCAGTTGGAAACCGATATACGAAAAGCCGATGAAGGAAACGACCATACACGCGAGATAGAGCTCACCTCAGCACTTGAGGCCGTTCGTAGCAACCATGGCATGATGGGTGTGCGGCTTGATGGTGAGATGTATGACATGGGCAATCCCGATGCCCTCTGTCGTTGCGTAGCAGCCTTCTCTAAACCAAAAGAATAATCGGATGCAGAAATACAATATGCAATGTAAATCTGATTGCGAATATAGATACAATTAAGATGTGTAGGAAGTTGTTCTTGTTTATTTTGCTGAGCACCTGCGGGTTCAAGGCAAGTGCGATGGATAATGACAGCATCTCTGTGATGTCTCATCTGCTTGACTATTACTCAAAGGTTCCTCAGGAGCGAATCTATCTGCATACAGACCGTCCTTATTATATGGTTGGCGACACGATATGGTTTCGTGCTCATCTGTTGGATGCCGCCACTCGCATCCCTGTGTCACGCTCGCGCTATGTCTATGTGGAACTCTATGAACAGAATGCCGACACGTTGGTCCAGCGCATGAAAGTGCGTTGTGACAGCAATGGTGTGTTTGCCAATGCGATGTTTCTATCGAAGACGATGACGAGTGGTAGCTACACCATGGTGGCCTATACGCAGTGGATGCGCAATTTTGGTTCGGATTATTTTTGCTATAAGCCCATCTATGTGACTGCAAAGACGGGCGACGACCGCTATGTGTCGTGCGTGGAAGCACCTATTGCCCTGCAATCATCGCCCCTATTGGAAGTGAAGCAACGCAAGGGACAATTGCTGATCCGCATGTCGGATGCGAGCGAGTCTGACACGTTAACCTGTGTGATATATGGTGGCGGCAACTTAGTGGAAACACCCTATGTCGGTTCGCGTGTGTTGCGAATCGGTATGAGTCGTTTGCGTCCAGGCGTAGTAACAGTGGCCATGATCCGTCCTCGAGACAAATTGGTCTTGGCCTCTTGTGAGACGCAGATTGCCAGTCGCGACAGCATATGTGTGAGCATGAAAAGTCAGATGACAGAAGGCAAGAAGATGCCCATAGCGTCCACGCTGACCTTGACCGATCAGGAAGGCCGCCCCTTAAAAGGCACTTTTTCGGTTTCGGTGACCGACTATGACGTGGTGAAGCCCGACACGTTGCAGCCAACACTATCGCAATGGGCAGTGAGTCGCCGCGATGGCGTCTATCCCCTTGCCGATATGCTTCGTGGCCGCTATCCACAGATGACCTATCCGATAGAGACAGAACAACGTATCACGGGCAGAGTGAAAGGCACGTTGAAATCGAAATTAAAGAATCCAAGTCTATTGGTGGTGAATCCTATGAGGGCATACTATAATAGATTTGAATTAGGTGATAGTTCTTCTTTCTCAATGGAAATAGATTGTCCTGAGGGGGCAGAATGGGTCTTAGAGGGCGCAAAGAAAAATGGCAGGACCTCCCTCGTTCAACTCGAAATCGACAAGCAAAGCTTTCCTCAAATAAGTCTTCCTATATATTCTATTAGAGAATCAAGCTCTTTGAATTCGTTTATGAAGCAAAGCAAATTGCAACAAATGTTTAGTCGTAATGTAGAGATAGAACTCCCAGAGTTCGTCCGAATTGGAAAATATCAAAAAAAACAGAAGAAAAATTTCATGAATATTGAAGCTGTTCGTGGAATTCCTCAAGATGATCCTCGATTAGAGTGGGCCACAACAATGCGTGTTTTGATGTCGCAATTGGGAATTTGGGTTACGATAACTCCTGAAGGAGAACAACATATGCAAAATGTTGTTTGTTATATTGATAATTTTAAGGAAACTGATCATTCAATAGTACTGCAAACGAATCCTTCTGACGTTAAGTCAATAGAGTATTTCCCGAAAAATCGTTCGGAAAATGGCGTATTTGGTGTGAGGTTTTCACCAAATGGAACAATCCCAGGCGTGCTGTTTATTTTTCTTAAGGATGGCTCGGAAATCAAACGTAGAAATCATCTGCTCTCCATGGCAAAGGTACAGCCTTTAGGCTACCGCTACAACATGGAATTCTATTCGCCACAATATCCCAAGGTAGATAAGAGTGACTATACGCGCCCCGACTATCGCACGACGCTCTATTGGAATCCTTCGGTGACAACGGATGATGCAGGGAAAGTAAGGGTGCAGTTCTACTCTTCTGATGTGTCGAAGCATTATCTTCTCACTATAGAGGGAGTGATGGCTAATGGACGACCTGTGAGTTGGCAAGGATTGATTAATATCTAATATAAGATAAATATGAAACAGTTTGTAATGATGATATTTGCATTCGCTACTTTTATGGCATGTGGCGATGATAATAATGGTACAACAGAGCGGATTCTGACGGATGCTGATATGTTTGTTGCCTCAGAGCAATTTCAGGAATATCAAGAAGTTGTTGGTAGAGATCGTTCTGAAATTCGAAGTATAGTAAATAGAATGTCTGCTAAAGAGAAAAAACGTTATATAATGCTTTTGGATTCTGCTGTACATACAGATTCGCATATGCGCCAAACAAATTTTGTTAGACAGTTGACGATGATGACAGGCATAAATTATTCTCATAGGGCATTAGTGCTATATAATGCAAAGAATAAGGCTTTTAAGAATATAAATATTTGCCGAACAGATTATTTGCGAGCTCTTCAACGGTACAATATTAGAATTGATTTGCAAACTAAAACGAGAAGTATAGACAACGAATCTCAATGTTTGGCTAATTGTATGACGTCATATCGAATTGCCACAAGTGCTTGTGAATATTGTGGTATTGGTAATTGGGATCTATCGGCTGTTAATCCCAATGATGACATAGATGAAATTATTCGAAAGAATTTGGATAGACTTGAATACGAACAATGGTGCGATTATAGAACCTGTATTTTAAATGCTGATTTGGAGTATGAACAATGTGAAGATAAATGTTAGTTTTTTAATTTTATGGATATGCCAATCTGTACAGGCAAGTGCGATGGATAATGACAGCATCTCTGTGATGTCTCATCTGCTTGACTATTACTCAAAGGTTCCTCAGGAGCGAATCTATCTGCACACAGACCGTCCTTATTATATGGTTGGAGACACGATATGGTTTCGTGCTCATCTGTTGGATGCCGCCACTCGCATCCCTGTGTCACGCTCGCGCTATGTCTATGTGGAACTCTATGACCAACGCGCAGACACGTTGGTTCAGCGCATGAAAGTGCGTTGTGACAGCAATGGTGTGTTTGCCAATGCGATGTTTCTATCGAAGACGATGACGAGTGGTAGCTACACCATGGTGGCCTATACGCAGTGGATGCGCAACTTCGGTTCGGATTATTTCTGCTATAAGCCCATCTATGTGACGGCAAAGACAGGCGACGACCGCTATGTGTCGTGCGTGGAAGCGCCTATTGCCCTGCAATCATCGCCCCTATTGGAAGTGAAGCAACGCAAGGGACAATTGCTGATCCGCATGTCGGATGCGAGCGAGTCTGACACGTTGACCTGTGTGATATATGGTGGCGGCAACTTGGTGGAAACACCCTATATCGGTTCGCGTGTGTTGCGAATCGGTATGAGTCGTTTGCGTCCAGGCGTAGTGACGGTGGCCATGATCCGTCCTCGAGACAAATTGGTCTTGGCCTCTTGTGAGACGCAAATTGCCAGTCGCGACAGCATATGTGTGAGCATGAAAAGTCAGATGACAGAAGGCAAGAAGATGCCCATAGCGTCCACGCTGACCTTGACCGATCAGGAAGGCCGCCCCTTAAAAGGCACTTTTTCAGTTTCGGTGACCGACTATGACGTGGTGAAGCCCGACACGTTGCAGCCAACACTATCGCAATGGGCAGTGAGTCGCCGCGATGGCGTCTATCCCCTTGCCGATATGCTTCGTGGCCGCTATCCACAGATGACCTATCCGATAGAGACAGAACAACGTATCACGGGCAGAGTGAAAGGCACGTTGAAATCGAAATTAAAGAATCCTCATCTGCTATTGGTGAACCCCGCGGAGGGAGTGCGCCATGAGTTTGAGTTGGGCGACAGCAGTCTTTTCTCGCTGACGGTGGACAGTCCCGAAGGCACGACATGGCTATTGGAAGGCACAAAAAAAAGTGGTAGTACGGAGATGGTCGAACTACAAGTTGACAAGCAAATACCCCCTACGGTGAGATTGCCTCACTATGCTTGTCAAACGGGCAATGATTTGTCCGTCTATGTCAAGCAGAGCAACCAACAGCAGATGTATGCTTGGAATGGAGTGGTAGAACTGCCCGAATTTGAGAAGAAAGGAAGTAAAAAGAAACCCAAATCGATGAACTATGGCCAACTGGAAGCCCCTCGCAATCTTTATCCGAATGATCCTCGTATTGAGCATGCGGCATCCATGGAAACACTCCTCAGCCAGTTGGGCATCTATTGTTCTGTTGGTGAAGATGGCCACAAGAGAATCGGTGGTATTGGACAGATTGTTGGAAAAAAATATGTGGACAATGTGACAGAAACAGATGACGAAGAAATATTGGCTATCTTGCCGCAGAATGTGCGGAGTATAGAATATTTCTCGATGAACCATCCTCAGAATACGATGTATGGTGTGCGCGCTGATATTAGAGGCAGAATCCCTGGCGTGTTGTTCATCTTCCTTAAAGATGGTTCGGAGATAGAAAAGCGCAAACACCTGCTCTCCATGGCAAGGATATCCCCGTTGGGCTATCGCTACAATATGGAGTTCTATTCACCACAGTATCCCAAGACGGATAAGAGCGACTATACGCGCCCCGACTATCGCACGACGCTCTATTGGAATCCCTCGTTGCAGACCGACGATGCTGGTGAAGCCATTGTGCGTTTTTATTCTTCCGACTCATCGAAACGCTATCTTGTCACGATAGAAGGAGCAACGGAAGATGGTCGGCCCGTGAGTTGGCAAGGCTTGCTGCGATAAGAAGATACCGCCCGATGTGTAACGCATCGGGCGGTATCTTCTTATGTGGTCGCGCTTTCCGGGCGAAGAGTGATGCCTTCCAAAAAGACGGTGTCCTGTTATTTCTCTGCCAGTTGCAGGAGGTATTTGCCATATTCGTTTTTTGCCATTGGAGCAGCCACCTCACGAAGTTTTTCTTTCGTAATCCAACCATGCTTGTAGGCAATCTCTTCCAGACAGGCCACTTTCAGTCCTTGACGCTTTTCGATCACTTCGATAAAGGTAGAAGCCTCCGACAGTGAGTCGTGAGTGCCCGTGTCGAGCCAAGCGAAACCACGCTGCAATGTCTGCACCTTCAGCGTCTTTTGTGACAGATATTGTTGATTGACTGTTGTTATTTCCAATTCGCCTCGTGCACTTGGCTTGATATTTTTGGCAATTTCCACCACGCTGTTTGGATAGAAATAGAGCCCCACCACGGCATAGTTGGATTTGGGGGTTGCGGGTTTCTCTTCGATGCTGAGGCAATTGCCGTCGGCATCAAATTCTGCCACGCCATAGCGCTCTGGGTCGTTGACATAGTAGCCAAACACCGTAGCGAGTCCTTTTTGTTCCGCATTTTTCACACTCTGATGGAGCAATCCCGTGAATCCACTACCATAGAAGATATTATCGCCCAAGACAAGACATACACTATCTTTGCCAATAAACTCTTCACCTATAATAAAGGCCTGTGCCAGTCCATCCGGCGATGGTTGTTCTGCATATTCGAAACGTACTCCGAGGTCTTCACCTGTTCCCAACAAGCGTTTAAAACCAGGAAGGTCATAAGGAGTAGAGATGATAAGAATCTCCCGTATGCCTGCCAGCATCAAAGCCGATATAGGATAGTAAATCATCGGTTTGTCGAAAATGGGAATCAGTTGCTTGGATATTCCCTTTGTGATAGGATAGAGACGTGTGCCACTACCTCCTGCCAATACGATACCTTTCATAGTTCTGTGTTTTAATCTTTCGGTGCGAAGTTACGAAATATTCTTTGTATGACAAAGAAAATGAATAAGAAAAAGCAAATAACCACCAAAGGTCCGCATGATATACAGCAAAGACTCCCTCTTTCCCTATTAGGCAAAGAAGGAGTCTTCGTTATTTGATACTATGAATTGCTTTTATTTGGCGTAAGCCACAGAACGAGTTTCACGGATGACAGTAATCTTCACCTGTCCGGGATAGGTCATCTCATTCTGAATCTTGGTAGCAATCTCACCACTGAGTGCCTCGGTCTCTGCGTCATCCATCTTATCTGCACCAACGATGACACGCAGTTCGCGACCAGCTTGAATAGCATAGGTCTTGGTAACACCGGGATAACTCATGGCAATAGCCTCAAGGTCGTTAAGACGCTTGATATATGCTTCTACGATTTCGCGTCGAGCGCCTGGACGTGCGCCACTGATAGCATCACAAATCTGTACGATAGGAGCCAACAAAGTCTGCATCTCCATCTCGTCGTGGTGAGCACCGATAGCATTGCAGATATCGGGTTTCTCTTTATATTTCTCAGCAATCTTTGCGCCATAGAGTGCATGTGGCAATTCACTCTCCTCATCGGGCACCTTACCAATATCATGGAGCAGACCGGCACGTTTAGCTTTCTTAGGATTCAATCCAAGTTCGGAAGCCATAACCGCACAGAGGTTGGCAGTTTCGCGTGCATGCTGCAATAGGTTTTGTCCGTATGATGAGCGATATTTCATCTTACCGATGATACGAATCAACTCTGGGTGTAATCCATGAATACCGAGGTCTATAGCCGTACGTTTACCTGTTTCGATGATTTCGTTCTCCAGTTGTTTTTTCACTTTGGTCACAACCTCTTCAATACGCGCAGGATGGATACGTCCATCGCTGACAAGTTGATGGAGAGCCAAACGGCAAGTTTCACGACGGATAGGATCAAACGCAGAAATAACGATAGCCTCAGGAGTATCATCTACAACGATTTCAACGCCACAGGCAGCTTCAAGTGCACGGATATTACGACCTTCACGTCCGATGATACGTCCTTTCACTTCGTCGTTATCGATATGGAATACAGAAACAGCATTCTCTACAGCAGTTTCTGTTGCCACTCGCTGAATGGTCTGTATCACAATTTTCTTAGCCTGAGCATTGGCATTCAGCTTGGCCTCATCCATAATTTCGTTGATATAGCTAGCAGCATCTGTCTTAGCTTCATCCTTCATGGCTTCAACCAATCGGGCCTTTGCTTCGTCTGCACTCAGTCCAGAGAGTTCTTCCAGCTTAGCACGCTCCTGCAATTGCATCTTCTCAAGTTCTTCGTTTTTCAGGACCAGCAACTTCTTTTCGTTGTCAATGCGCGTTTGCAGGTTGTCGAGTTCATTCTTTCTGCGACCCAGTTCCTCCTGACGTTGGTTGAGCGAGATCTCACGCTGTTTCAGTCTATTTTCGCTTTGCTGGATATGCTGGTTTCGCTGTTGCACTTCCTTTTCCAGTTCGCTTTTCTTATTGAGGAACTTCTCTTTGACCTCGAGCAGTTTCTTCTCTTTGATAACTTCGGCTTCCTTATTGGCAGCCTCTACCATTTCATTATATTTTCCTTTGATGACATGACGGAAAATCATAAAGCCACAGAGTCCGCCAATTAGAAGGGCGGCAATGATAGCAAGGATGACTAATATGTCCATAGATTAAATTTGATATATATTATTAATATTCTCGTTTCAGTATATTACTTTTCTTTCAGTGCATGTTCCACTTCGGCTGTCAACTTATCGAGAATATTCTTGAAAGGCTCTGCGTCATGGTTGGCGCGTTCCTTTTGATAGAGCAGTGCTATATCTATAAGTGTCATCAAAGATATTATGTGTTCGCTTTTACGGGTTTTGTATGCCGCAGCGTATGCATTATATCTTTCAGTGATGAGCTTTGCTGCCGAGCGATAGAACTCCTCATCGTCGCGGTTGATTACCACTTCGATTTCCTCGTCATAGACGTGCAGCTTGATATGTAACTTGTCTCGGTTTGTTTCTGCCATGGTTCGGTCTCCTCTATTCGTTTTCATCGCTAAGGATTCCAATACACTTATTCACTTCTCTGATGAGCTTCGCCAGTCTGTCTTTAGCGCTTTGCAAGTCGCCATCGGTAATACTGATCATGCGTGCCATCTTAAGGGCCTCGTAGTCTTTCTGCTTTTGATCCAACTGTTGTCGCAGCGTTTCCATTTGCTTTTCGTCCTCTTCGATTTGGGCGTATAGGTCATTGTTCTCCTTTTTCAGTTCTTGAAATCGGAGAATCATCTGCCTCATGCGGGTTTCAAACGTTGCTATAGTTTTCTCGTTAGGCGTCATTGATACTTATTTTTGTCTTCTTTGCCTTGAGCTGTTTGGTTATGCCAATCATGACCTTGGCTGCAAAACATTAAAGACACACCCTTAATCTCTACAAAGGTAACATTTTTTATACAAAGTGCAACCTTTTCTGTAATATATTTAACTTTTTTTATTTCGTTTCTTGTTGTGCTGGCTGCTTTTCTTTTTTAGCAAGCATCACTACATGATATACGAAATCGGTTACCCATCGCTGTGAGAAACCAAGTTTCTGGTTGTATTGACGGATTGCCACGATAGACTTCAGAACACCTGCATCACTATAATCGTTTTTATTGAAGATGTCATTGATAGTCTTTTCGGTCATGGTATAAAGAGCCTTTTTGAAGAATCCGGGCAAGCGAAGTTTGAACTTCATCAGGTTTCCGGTAAGCATCATCAAGTCTTGTGAGAACGCAGAAAACTGAATCATATAGGTTTGCACATCCTGCGGTTTCTTGCAGCGACGACGAATGCTTTGGTCTATCTCTTTAGTGAAGTCATCGCTCATGCCATATATCTCTTTCAGCATTTTCTTGCAGCGTGACTTTTCTCCCACACCGAGCTTATTGTTTTGAGTTGGCACGTGGAGTGTTTGTTTAAACACGCGTAAATCGGGCAATGCAGCCAGATTGGTAATGCCCAAGTCTGCTGCCATTACGGCCTGGAAATAAACGCGAATGAGAGTCATGAAGTCTTCCATGCCTCCTGTTTTCTGCTGTTCATCGGTGTTACGTCCGAATATTTTAGATAAAATTCCCATGTTTTATGTATTCTTTTAATAGATATTTACTAATGACTTGCAAATTTACGAATAAAAGTTGAAATGTCAAACTGATTTTGCAAGTTTAACGCTGTCATCATATATTTCCGACTTGTTCAACGGCAACATGAACCACATGATATGCATTGAAGGTTCAACAAAATGGGGTTGGTGCAGGACGCTACCAACCCCTAACTATGAATGATAAGATAGTTCGGCAACAGCCGACATAGGCTTATCGGTGGCAAATATAGCATTTATTTCAGAAAAGAGCAAATTTTCACGTGTTTTTTTCTCATTTTCAAGCATTTTCATTATCTTTGCCCCATGAAGCAGCACTATTTTATATGGTTCTTGGTGGCAATACTGACATGTTCCACCGGATGTGAAAAGCAGTTGGATATGGTAGAAGATCCACCTGCGAAAGAAGACCGTGACACTACAGCAACCGACTCTACCGGTACAATAGTACCAGTAACGGGCATTGATCCCACTATCAAGCAGAACGCATTGACAGTGGCAGAAGCGCAATTGACAGATGTGGACCGTCAAATCTGCGTCAAGGCATACATTGTCGGCACAGCCTACAAGAGTCTAAACAACATACTTCTATGGCCTCCCTTCACTTCGAGCACCTCTATCCTACTGTCAGATACTCCGATTGTAACCGACAGTCAGACAGACGAGACAATTGACAAAAACAGTTTTCTACCTGTCTGCTTGACCGACAGAGCATCAATACGCAAGAAACTCAACCTCAAGGACAACCCCGAACTGTGGAACCATCAAGTATATATAATAGGTACGCGAGATTACTATATGAACGTGTTGGGATTGAAAAAAGTTTTGGAATATGAGATAGTGAAGGCAAAGGAGTAGCTATGGAATAGGGATTATTCCATTACCAGTGCCTCTTTCTTACGATAAGCCACACCTGTCACCACACACAAGAGTTGTCCATTCTGATTCGTAATACGGGCTTCTACGGTTGGAATCTTCGGATGGTCTGCCACCTCTCGGGCTTCTGCACGCAGTCTATCGCCTACACGCGCCGATGCCATAAACATGATATTGTTCTCTATACCGAAGGTCAATTGCCCCCTACTGTTCATCACGGCAGCCAATGCCAAGTCGGCAAGTGTAAACAGTGCACCGCCCTGACAGACTCCGCCGCCATTGAGATGATGGGGTGTAACCGTCATTTCTGCAACAGCCCTTCCCTCTTCCATTTCCACGATACGACACCCTGCGTCTGCAGCAAAGCGGTCGTTCTTGTTTAGAAAATCTGCTATCTTAGTCATAATCTTCACATTTATATCACACAAAAGTAATACATATTTGACTTATTTCCAAATAAAATGCTTATCTTTGCACCGAAAAATCTACTAAAACACTCAAAATAATGAAAAGACTACTACAATTATTGTTCGTAGCCATCATTGTACCCATCGCCGCACAGGCCAAAGCCTGGGACGACAATGAGTATAAGCGCATCGAACAGAGCATTAAGGCTCCGACATTCCCAGAACGTGATTTTGTCATCACCAAATATGGTGCAAAGACAGGAAACACAGCTGCCAAGAACCAGAAAGCCATCAACAAGGCCATTCTGGCTTGTTCTAAGAAAGGTGGTGGCCGCGTCATCGTACCGGCAGGTACCTATCTCACAGGTGCCATCACCTTGTTGTCAAACGTCAATCTCGTAGTGGAGAAAGACGCCAAGTTGCAGTTTGTGTTTGAACCAGACCTCTACCCCGTGGTGCCTACACGTTGGGAAGGTCTCGATTGCCACAACGTCAGTCCATGCATCTATGCCTACAAGCAGCAGAACATTGCTGTGACTGGTGAAGGTACTATCGATGGTGGCGGCTCGAAAGAAACATGGTGGCAATGGACGGGCGTACCCTACTTCGGAGGTGCACCCGACAAACTGCCCAACCAGCGCAGTGGCACCCGTGCCCGATTGCTGAAGCAAGCAGAAGACGGTGTTGATATGAACGAGCGCATTTTCACCAAGAATGACGGTCTGCGCCCACAGCTTATCAACTTCAACCAGTGTGAGAACATCCTCTTGGAAGACCTCACCCTGCTGCGTTCTCCATTCTGGGTGATTCATCCCCTGCTATCGAAAAACATCACCGTACGTGGTATGAAGATTATCAACGACGGTCCTAACGGCGATGGATGCGACCCTGAGTCGTGCGATGGCGTGCTGATAGAAAACTGTTATTTCAATACTGGCGACGACTGTATTGCCATTAAGAGTGGGCGCAACCGTGACGGACGCCTTTGGGATCGCCCCAGTGAGAACATTATCATCCGCAACTGTGAGATGAAAAACGGTCACGGTGGTGTGGTTATCGGTTCTGAAATATCGGGCGGATGCCGCAACGTCTATGCCGAGAACAACGTGATGGACTCGCCCGAACTGGAGCGTGTGGTACGCATCAAGACCAATACTTGCCGTGGCGGTATCATCGAAAACATCAATGCCCGCAACATCAAAGTGGGTGTCTGCAAGGAAAGCGTACTGAAAATCAACCTCGACTACGAGCACAACGAGATTTGCTGTCGTGGATACATCCCCACCGTACGCAATATCAATATCGAAAACATCACTTGTGAGAAATCACAATACGGTGTGCAGATTATCGCACTCGACACTGCCTGCTATGTATATGACATCAATGTAAAGAACTGCCGTTTCAACGGTGTACGCGATGGAAACAGTATCAAAGGCATGACACGCGACGTGCGCTTCGACAATCTCTTCATCAACGGTTCGCTTGCGCTTCAGGAGAAACCTTTCAAAAACTACAGCCAATGGCTCACTTATTCTGAAATGAAGCGTGTACCCAAATCCTACCTGCTCGATTTTTCCAGCAAACCCAAATGGAGTTATGTAATGGGTATCGAACTGGAAGCCATGCTTGATACATATCTGAAATACGGCGGCGATGACATTCTCGCCTACTGCCGCGAATATACCGACACGATGATTGCCCCAAACGGAGCAATTCGAGGTTTTCGTATGGAAGACTATAACCTCGACAACATACGTACCGGCCATTTCGTAACACGTATGTACCAACTCCAACCAGAGAAAAAGAATCTGCTCGCCATGCAACTCATGATGAAGCAGTTGAAAAAACAACCACGCACCATTGCCGACAAAGTATATTGGCACAAGGCCATCTACAGCTATCAGGTATGGCTCGACGGTATCTTCATGGGATTGCCATTCTACACACTTACCGCTCGCGACCTGCTGAAGCAGAAAGATGCACAGAAGATTTACGACGATGCGGTCAACCAAATCAGCATAACCTACCAGCGCACATTCGACCCCAAGACCGGACTCAACCGTCATGCTTGGGACGAAACACACGAGATGTTCTGGGCGGACAAGGAAACCGGACTCTCACAGCATTGCTGGGGACGTGCGCAAGGATGGTACACCATGGCACTGATCGAACTGCTTGATGCTCTACCTGAGAACTACAGTCGCCGTGGCGAAGTCATCGAGCTGTTGCGCAAAGACCTCGATGCTGTTATCAAGTGGCAAGACAAAAAGACTGGTGTGTGGTATCAGGTAATGGATTCACCCGAACGTGAAGGCAACTATCTCGAATCTACTTGTTCGTCGATGTTTGCTTATGCACTGTTGAAAGCCTACCGCAAGGGGTATCTCGGAGAAAAATACCGTGATGCTGGTATCAAAGCCTATAAGGGCATCATCAACAACTTCATCCGCGTCAATGCCGACAAGACCATTTCGCTGACACAATGCTGTGCGGTAGCGGGCCTCGGTCCGGGCATCAGCGCCAAAGTGTTGAAGGCTGCTCCAAAGGTCAAAGAGAACAAACGGCGCGATGGTTCGTTCCAATATTACCTTAGCGAACCAGTCAGAGACAACGATGCCAAGGGTGTAGGACCATTTATATGGGCATCACTTGAAATGGAAATGCTTGGTTTCGATACCGACAATACAACAGCCTCGATTAATCGCGAGGCTGTTCTTTTTCGTAACAACCCCATCATCACCAAAGTCGACAATCTCGCATCGCTCACAGTAGGCAACGGCCATTTTGCCGCCACCGTCGATGTGACCGGACTGCAAAGTTACACCACCGATTATGAGCAAGGCATCCCCCTCACCACCATGTCCGATTGGGGTTGGCACTCATTTCCCAACACCGAGAAACTGACACCTGCTGATACTGAAAAATCCTACGACTTAGGACATGGTCATCAGGAAGTGTATGCTGTAGAATATAAACAGAACGGACGCAACAAACAGGCAACAGAATATTTCCGCGTCAACCCACATCGGCTCAACCTCGGCGCCATCGGTCTTCAACTCACCGACAACCAGTCAAATCCCATCGCCCTCAACCAGCTCACCGATATTCATCAGGAGCTTCACCTCTGGGATGCTCAGATTGATTCTCATTTCCTGGCAGACGGAAAACCGGTTGATGTCATCACTTTCTGCCGTCCAGACCGCGACCAGTTGGTAGCACGCGTCAAGAGTCCACTACTCAAAAACCAGCAAGCAAAGGTTGCCATACGACTCCCCTATCCCACAGGAAAGCATGCCGACCATGCAGCCGACTGGAGCAAAACAGACCGTCACACCTCATCAATCGTCAAACAGGATGCACAATCTGCTCTGATTCAACATCAACTCGACTCCACCACCTATTATATATATGTGAGATGGAACGGCATTGCCGACCTGAAGCCCATGGGCAACCATCAGTATGCCCTGTCAACCACCGACGATGTGTTGGAGTTTTCGGCAGAATACAGCCTTAACCCCATCGACCGTCCCACCTCTGAAACCTTTGCCGACCACATGAAGCGCAACCAGAAATTCTGGCACCGCCATTGGTCAGCAGGTGCATTTGTTGATTTCGGGCAATGCACCGACCCAAGAGCCAAGGAACTGGAGCGTCGCGTGGTCCTATCACAATATCTCACCTATATCAACTGCGCAGGCAACATGCCCCCACAGGAAACTGGTTTGACCTACAACAGTTGGTTTGGTCGTCCGCATCTGGAGATGACTTGGTGGCACGCAGTAGATTTCTGTCTGTGGAATCAACCCGACGTAGTGGCTCGCATGTTACGCTGGTACGACGATGTGGCAGCTCCCGTTGCACGCAATATAGCTAAGCGCCAAGGATTCAAAGGACTGCGCTGGATGAAGATGACCGACCCTTGGGCTGGCGAAGCACCGTCAAACGTTGGTTCGTTTCTGCTCTGGCAACAACCCCATTACATCTATCTCGCAGAAGAAATGTATCGTGCCAACCCATCAGACCAAACGCTTAAGACCTATGCTGAACATGTGGAACAGACTGCTGAATTTATGGCAGACTTTGCCAAAGCCTGCGATCGCGGCGGGCAGTACATTCCACTCACTGGCGCCACTGCCATGCAGGAATGTATGCGCAAGGACTTTTCCTACAACCATCCCTTCGAACTCAGTTACTGGCGCTATGGACTCACAGTAGCACAAAAGTGGCGTGAGCGCATGGGCAAAAGCCGTAATGCTGACTGGGACAACATCATCAAGCGACTTGCACCATTGCCTGAGAAGAACGGCATCTATCAGGCAGGTCTTCCATCAAAGGAAGAACCGCGCTTTGACGAACATTGCTACAGCGACCATCCTGCCGTGCTGGGTGCTTTCGGCCTCATCCCCACTCAGGGTATCGACAGCATCAAGATGAGACACACACTTGACGCCGTGATGCACAACTGGCATTGGGGGACCACTTGGGGATGGGATTATGGCATGATAGCCATGACTGCTGCCCGATTGGGAGAACCCGAAACCGCACTTCAGGCATTGCTGATCGATACACAGAAGAATACTTATCTGCCCAATGGTCACAACTTCCAGACTCCAGATCGTCTGCGACTTTATCTGCCAGGCAACGGATCTTTGCTCACAGCCATTGCCATGATGTGTTGCGGATGGGACGGATGTCAACAGCCGCTCAACCCCGGTTTCCCAAAAAATGGCAAATGGAATGTGCGTTGGGAAGGCTTCAACCGCATGCAATAAGTTGCTATAGATAATTGAAAACGAATGATAGATAGGCAGGGAACAGCCTTTGTGGATTACATCACAAGGATAACACGCGAGAGTCGCATACAGTTATTTTAGTTTTCAGAAAAATTCGACCACTCGACCACAGACATATGTATCCCGCTATCCATCAACACATTAAACGGTGGTCGATTATAAAGACATCGACCACCAATCGACCACCAATCGACCACCAAATTGTAAGCGCATCCACGATACTCATATATGATTATCAAAATATAAAGAATATCGCTCAGAAATAATACTGAGCGATATTTTTTGATAACGTTTTGCCAAGGTTTGTCCAACGATTAGCAAAACTATTGTCTAACGGTTGGCAAAACTATTGACTAACATTTGGCAAAACTATTGTCTGACGCTTGACAAAAGTATTTTCAACGTTTGACAAGAGTATTATTCAACGTTTGATAAGAGTGTTATCCAACGTTTGACAAGAGTATTATCCAACGTTTGATAAGAGTGTTATCCAACGTTTGACAAGAGTGTTATCCAACGTTAGATAAGAGTATTATCCAACGTTAGATAAAAATATTATCAAGGTTTGAAAAAGTTGTGATAATCACCACACCCCCATTTAGGCATCGATATAGCTTATTCACATTGCTGTTTCACGTTGATGACATTTAACAATAAATGTGGTCGAAGTGTGGTCGTAAATTCCAAATCAGAGGAATCGACCACACGTGTAAGAGTTTGACTGATAACATGATGCAGACATCTGTGGTCGTGTGGTCGAAATTTTATAAAAACTCAAATAACTATATGCTGATGCGCTAACCGTATTTACTCAATATCCATCAATTTTTCGTTTTTGGAATATTGCACAACTATACACTATTCACAATATGCTACGCAGCGTAGCAGAATATTTCAAGAAAACATGCATTTGCAATAGGTTGATGGCAAAGTGGTGTTCGATAACCTAACGTTTTCAGCATCGAACACCAGCATAATAGTTTATCCAACAGTGGTTTATGCCATATTGGTGTTCGATGTTAACAAATTCCGAATGTCGCGTGCGCGCGTATGTACGCGTGAACCTTATATTATTATATTCCTCATTTTCATACTGAATCATTCTGTTCATATAGCGGACTGAGAGACGATAGAACATCTAACTAATAGGGAGGATACACAGAGGCATTGTAGAAGATTAAATTAATCTAATCTTTTGGAAGTCGCATTAAACAGCCTTTCGTAGCTTTTTTGGGTATCATCCTTAAAAAACACAGTTTTGTAATTTCCGCCTCTAACAACTGTATCTACATAAATACGTCGGCTTCTATTTTTTGAATATGCGCTACAACTGACTTCATTGTCATGGTACTTACCTTGAAATTCTTGTTGCTGACTAGCTTTGGGTCTTGTATTATGTGCTAATAATATTTTAAATTCTTTGTATGAGAATTCATAAAACACAATGTCTTGACAATGTACAGGAACTATTTTACATGACCATCCCGCCTTTATAAGCAAAGGCTTTAGTATCGCTTCAAATGACGTAGCATCAACACCTCCACCTGCATATCCAGCTAATGGATTTATGAAGTCATGTACCACTTGTGTAATGACCTTCATTTTCTTGATTTCGGTGATTAACTCCCTATTCATATCTGAACCATAATAAGAACTGCTAAACTGCTCGTTCAGTATATCAGAGTAGATGTCTTTTGCCTTACCTAATTCCCTATAGGCAGCCATATTGTTTTCACTATTCCATGGATTTGCAACGAACCCCCCAATAATATCGAAAACTGTGTTGTTTAATTCTTCAATTGTATTGTATGTATAGTTTCGTGATAGCGCATGCACATAAGAAGATACAAACAACGCGATTAGTAAGACACAGAATTTCTTTGTATTATTAGATAATAGATTAATAATCATTGTACTTGGTTTATAATTCTAATATTATTTTATTTAACGTCTTTTCCTTTTAGCCTTAAGATTCTCTAAAGCTGTAGCAGCATCTTGGTAATTACATTTCTTAGCAATCTTATAATCTTTTTTTGCATTAGAAAAATAACCTAATTGTTCATAAGAATAGCCACGAATAAAATAAAGTTGTCCAGAATAATATTGCGTATTCAGTGCTTTGTTAACATAATAAATGGCATCTTCCCACTCTCCTTCATTATATGCCTCAATAGCTTGATTTTTATAATCATTATACAGTTCTAATCTTCTGCTGGAGGTTTCTTCCCATGCTTGTAGATACATAGCCATCATGTTAGTATCATACAAGTTTCTTGTTGGCAACTGTGCCCAAGTATCACCAGGATAAACTTGCCCCTGAACTGTTGTTGTGAGCAAACAAAAAACAAAGGATAAAAATAATGTTTTCTTCATAATAAAAGTGTTTTGAAATTTCTATATCGTTTGCAAATTTAGTAACTTTATATGAATAACATAACAAAAAGATAACACACAAGGCTTGTGGTGATGTCTTTTTATTTACTCCCTTTCCTTCTATTGCATTCACGACAAAGCATTTGACAGTTATCGATATTTGTACGACCATGATCTTTCCAAGGAGTGATATGGTCACCTTCCATGAATTCAAAGTCGAACTCTTTACCGCAGATGCGGCATTTATGGTCTTGTTTCTCCCAAACAGAGAATTTAATATCTTCTGGAAATGCCCGCAAGTCGAGATAATGTTCATCTCCAGTTAAAATATAAGGAATGATGCCTTGCTGCTTCTGTATCTCACTATCACGTAATAATTCGGATATTCGTTTATTTATTGATGCACAATCTAAGGTTTCGTTACTATATTTATCATAGAAGAAAGCCCAATCTAACCCTTTCATGATTTTATGGTATTTCTTGATATCGAAGTTTGTGATGGCCCAATTCAAAACATTTTGGAAATATGACCATAGGTTGTTCGCATTCGTATCGTGTTGATGAGCAGCCATATATCCCACAAGAGTTTGGCGTTTTCCATTTCTTGTTTCGTGGTCAGCCATCCATTCCAATGCTTTTTTCAGAAAATCTTGCCGGATGGTATTCCCATTTAATAAGTCTTTTCCTAAACGGTATGCGGCACAATTTATTTTTGAGAAATGACGTTTAGCATCGCTGACAAATGGTCCTGCAAAGACCGCATTGTTTATTTCTTGTTCATTGAGTGGTTTGCCTGCAATATTGATAGTTTTAAACCATTCTAATTTTTCAGATGCTTCACCTTCACAAACATAAATAGTTAGCGGATAGTTGAGTATCTTTTGCTGAATATCGGGTAATAGGTTGAAGAAATTCTTAAAATCGTATGCGAATTGTCCATCCACGTATTCACACAAAGATAATGTACGTTGTTGTCCGTCCATTACTTCATAGGGACATTCAGCATCGTCGTTTCGTTTGACCCAATACATTACGTTTAATGGATAACCGTTTAATACTGTAGTTATTACTGCTTGTTGTTCTTTTTCGCTGTAGATAAATTCACGCTGATAAGGAGGACGAATATCAAGGAGTCCATTATAACCACGTATTCCTTGTTCGTCGTTGTTGGTATAACCTTTTGTTATTTCTCCAACGGTTACATTTATTTGTTTTATAGTCATCATAATGTGTGGGGGTATTTATTGCGAATAATGATTCTACTATATTGTCTTTTTCCTTTAACAACTCCACAACCGCCCCTGTCTTCTAAATGCGGGCGATAGCCAAGTAATTTCAAAACTTCCTTAGGGGCAGATGCCCTTGTATTTCCGCTAGCTTGCCATATTATTTCAAATTGTTCAGGATTATATTTGTCTAAGAAAGTAATAGGAACTCCCATCATTCCTGTGTAATCGTATGGAATATCTTGGGTTCTTCCAATATTTATGGCGTTATAGTTATCGTATGTAGGATACTCTTCTGGAGTATAACGACAAACAAGGTCCATTTGTTCATTCCTTTTAGGAATATCTAAATTAGTAAACCATTTCACTCCTGAAACACGAATCATGTTTTCTTTGTGATTTCCGGCTGTTGCAACGTCATCATATGGTGAGTAGAAATGTGCAGCAGCTCCTTTAAATCCATATCCTAACCATACTAAGTTGTCACGTAATAAAGGAAAAACCTCTTTGTAGGTTATAGCATTTTGATGTCCAACTATGATGAACTTTTTTCTAAACTCCATTAACTGACCAATATACTCTCGAAATAAAGAGAAAGGTGGGTTTGTTACAACGATGTCTGCTTCTTTTAGAAGTTCTATACATTCTTGCGAACGAAAATCCCCAGACTCAAGAACATTCATTATATTCTTGTCGTTTAGTAGTAGATATCGAACATCTGCAAGATCTACAGCTCCGTCACCATTTAAATCTTTTACTTCTGTTATTTCAACTTTATATGCCACTTTTTTAGGCTCGTCCTCTGGAAAATCGAAATGTATCATCAATTCGTTTCCTTGTATCGGAGATCCATTGTAGCATGTACATATTAACTTTTTCAAGCCCAGTTGATTGAATCGAAGAGCAAAGTATTTAAAGAAATTACTTTCGTAAGGATCATCACAATTGCATAGCACAACCTTGCCTTGGAAATGTTTCCAATAGTGTTTCAATTCGCACTCAATGTCTGTTAGTTGAGTGTAGAACTCATCCTTCTTTGCTTTTTTTGCATCGCTTAAATTCTTATTTGCCATTGTTATTGATAGTTATTAAATAGCATTAACTATCAATCACGCCAAGACACAAAAAGAGCGCGATGCACCTTTTTGCGTTCAGCTTTGAGGCAGCGTAGGAAGGAAACCCCAATCAGTCAAACAAGAATGCATCACGCCTATTGCGTTAATGCATTGCTAATATCTGACTGATTAAGGTATTCTATACGAAATACCTTTATCACAATTATTTCTTGTTTTTATTTCCAAATAGTTTCCTACGCTTTTGGCTGAACGCGAAATAATAGCGAATGCTTTGTTATACCCACGATGATATTGGAAATCTACTATCTAGCAGAAATCCGTTGTAAAGGTACAAATAAGTGTCGAAAATGCAAAGAAATTAAAGGAAAATGTTTACTCAACGTTCAGTTTAATAATGTTTGATATCTGATGTTATAAAAATAGCACTTCTTTTATTGACCACGGAAGTATGGACAAATGTACTTAAAAAACACTAAATATTGAGCATGATAAGCTCTGATGTAACAGGTTTGTAATATGCAATGAGTAACTTTGCGCTTTCTAAATGATAAAATGAGAAACAAATGGTAATGACAGAAACTATGTTCTTGGTAGGATTCGTGGCATTCATAGCCGCTATTCTCCTGCTTGATATGTTTGTAATCGACAGAAAAGCTCATGTGGTATCTATTCGCGAGGCAACAGTATGGACTTTTGTGTGGATTGGTTTGGCACTTTTGTTCGCTGTGTTTTTGTGGTTTCATGGCGACATGGTGCATGGCATAGAGAATTTTAATGACCTACAGACGGTTGCTTCGAAGTATGCATCACACCTGAAACTCCATCCCGACGATTTTGAAATGAGTTTGCAGCAATACCGACATTACATGACGGTATCATACATTTCTGGTTATCTGATAGAAAAGACGCTATCTGTTGACAACCTGTTTGTCATGATGATGATATTCACATCGTTTGGAGTTGGGAAAAATGAGTATCAGCATGTATTAAACTGGGGAATACTCGGTGCCATTGTATTGCGCTTTGTGTTTATCTTCCTCGGTTCTGCCATTATCAGTCGCTTCGACTGGGTATTGCTCGTCTTTGGCGTAGTGCTTGTGTATAGTGGTGTGAAGATGTATCTCAATCGGAACAACAAGGCGGAAATGAACGTGGAAAAGCATCCGCTCGTTCGTCTGCTGTCAAAGACCGGACGCATACATACTCAGTTTGAAGGAGATAAGTTCTTTGTGCGACGAGCAGGACGACTCTTGCTCACTCCGCTGTTTGTCACGGTACTCGTTATTGAGTTTAGCGACTTGATATTTGCTTTCGACAGCATTCCTGCTATATTCTCTGTATCGCTTGATCCCTACGTGGTGTTCTTCTCTAATATTTTTGCCATACTTGGATTGCGTGCCATGTTTTTCCTACTGGCAGCCATATCCGATAAATTCAGATACCTGAAATTGGGAGTATGTGTGCTCTTGGTGTTTATTGGTGTAAAAATGCTTATCCATGAGTATGTGGAGATAGATGCCGTGGCATCTCTTGTGTTCATACTGGGAGTATTGGGAATAAGTATAGGTGCTTCACTTTTTGCGAAGAAGTCATAGTAGTCACCAAAAACGTCAGGTATAAATCGTCTGATTATAAAGATTCAGCCCGACCGTTGATACTGCTCCTATAGACAGAACAACGGTCGGGCTGGATATTGTTACGTTACTGAATAACGCCTGTGGACTTGTCAGAATGTTGTTGACAACGGGCTGTTTACTCTTCCATCAACTTGCGGTAACGGCCTTTCTTGATTTCGGTGTCACCCAAGCGGCAGGCTTTGTTGATTTCGTATTCCGAATAACTGCCCTCAAAGAAGAATACTTCGCCATTGCCCTCAAAGGCCAAAATGTGTGTACAGATACGGTCCAGGAACCAACGGTCGTGGCTGATAACTACGGCACAACCTGCAAATGTCTCCAAACCTTCCTCCAAAGCACGGAGTGTGTTCACATCGATATCGTTGGTAGGCTCGTCGAGCAACAGCACGTTACCCTCTTGTTTCAATGCCAAAGCCAATTGCAGACGGTTGCGTTCACCACCAGACAATACGCTACACAGCTTGCTCTGGTCAGTACCAGAGAAGTTGAAACGGGAAATATAAGCTCGTGCATTCACATCGCGACCGCCCAGACGCAACGTTTCGTTGCCTTGCGAGATAACCTCATAGACGGTCTTTTTCGGATCGATATCCTTGTGTTGCTGGTCAACGTAAGCCAACTTCACGGTATCGCCCACTTCAAAGGTGCCGCCATCTGCTTGGTCGAGCCCCATAATCAAACGGAACAAGGTGGTCTTGCCGGCGCCGTTAGGACCGATGACGCCCACAATGCCGTTGGGAGGCAACATGAAATTGAGGTCGTTGAAGAGCACTTTCTCACCGAAAGCCTTCTTCACATGCACAGCCTCTATCACCTTATTGCCCAAACGGGGACCATTGGGAATGAATATCTCCAACTTGTCTTCACGCTCTTTCTGCTCTTGGTTCAGCATCTGCTCATAAGAGTTCAGACGTGCCTTACCCTTAGCCTGTCGTGCCTTCGGGGCCATACGCACCCATTCCAATTCGCGTTCCAGAGTCTTGCGACGCTTGGAAGCAGTCTTTTCTTCCTGCTCCATGCGCTTAGTCTTCTGGTCAAGCCATGAAGAATAGTTACCCTTCCAGGGAATACCTTCGCCACGGTCAAGTTCAAGAATCCATTCGCTCACGTCGTCAAGGAAGTAGCGGTCGTGGGTTACTGCTATCACAGTACCCTCATATTGCTGCAAATGCTGTTCGAGCCAATCGATGCTCTCGGCGTCAAGATGGTTGGTAGGCTCGTCGAGCAACAATACATCGGGTTTTTGGAGTAGCAAACGGCAGAGCGCCACACGGCGGCGCTCACCACCAGAGAGGTTGGTAACAGCCCAATCGCCCGGCGGACAATGTAAAGCATCCATAGCGCGTTCCAGTTTGGAGTCGATGTTCCAAGCATCTGTAGAGTCGATGATGTCCTGCACCTCGGCTTGTCGTTGCATCAGCTGGTCCATCTTGTCGGGGTCGCCATAGTACTCTTCCAGCCCGAACTTATTGTTGATATCCTCATATTCAGCGAGCGCATCATAGATGTGCTGTACACCTTCCATCACATTTTCCTTCACCGTCTTCTGTTCGTCAAGGGGAGGATCCTGTGGCAGATAGCCTACCGAATAACCAGGACTCCATACCACTTCACCACGTGAAGGCTGTTCGAGTCCGGCAATGATTTTCATCAGCGTAGATTTACCAGCACCATTCAGACCGATGATGCCAATCTTTGCGCCATAGAAGAACGATAAGTAGATGTCCTTCAGTATTTGTTTTTGGTTTTGTGGGATGATTTTCGACACTCCCACCATCGAAAAGATTATCTTCTTGTCGTCAACTGTTGCCATATTGATGTCGTGTTATTAGGGTTATTCCCACTCGATTGTTGCGGGTGGTTTTGACGAGATATCGTAGCAAACGCGGTTTACGCCCTTCACCTTATTGATAATCTCGGTAGATACTTTGGCCATGAAGTCGTAAGGCAGATGTGCCCAGTCGGCGGTCATGGCATCGGTAGATGTCACGGCACGCAGAGCAACAGGATGCTCATAGGTGCGCTCATCGCCCATTACTCCTACGGAACGAACCGTGGCAAGGAGAACGGCACCTGCCTGCCATACTTGGTCGTAGAGTGATACTTCTATCTCGCCATCGGTCATTTCGGCAGGTACTCCTGCTGCAAGCACACGGCGTGCTTCATCACCAGAGAGTTTGACCTTATAGTCGCGCAGACCGCGGATGAAGATATCGTCGGCATCTTGCAAGACGCGTACACGTTCGGGAGTGATGTCGCCCAGTATGCGCACAGCCAGTCCGGGACCAGGGAAAGGATGTCGGGTGATCAGGTGTTCGGGCATTCCCAACGAGCGTCCGACACGGCGTACTTCGTCCTTGAAGAGCCATTTCAGCGGTTCGCAGAGTGAGAGGTGCATCTCTTCGGGCAGTCCACCCACGTTATGGTGACTCTTGATGACCTTACCGGTGATGTTGAGCGATTCGATGCGGTCGGGATAGATAGTGCCTTGTGCAAGCCATTTGGCATCGGTAATCTTCTTAGCTTCGGCATTGAACACCTCAACGAAGTCGCGACCGATGATTTTGCGCTTTTGTTCGGGATCGGTAACGCCTGCCAAATCAGCAAAGAACTTCTCGCTGGCATCTACACCAATCACATTCAAGCCAAGCACCTTGTAGTCTTCCATCACCTGAGAGAACTCATTTTTGCGGAGCATACCATGATCGACAAAGATGCAGGTCAGCTGATTGCCAATGGCACGATTGAGAAGTACGGCAGCAACGGATGAATCAACACCGCCAGAGAGACCGAGGATGACACGGTCGTTGCCAATCTGCTCTTTCAGTTCCTTAACTGTTGTCTCGATGTAGTTGTCGGCACTCCAGTCCTGACGGCCACCGCAAATATCAACCACGAAGTTTTTGAGCAACTGGGTGCCCTGAACCGAATGGAATACTTCGGGGTGGAACTGCACACCCATCACAGGCTGATGACCATCGTATGATCCCATCAATGTGGCATCGGGACAGTAATATGCTGCATTCTCTACAGTTTCGGTAGAGGCAACTACCTCTGAACCTGTTGGGATGGCGGTAATGGTATCGCCATGACTCATCCATACCTGAGAGTTGTTGTCGAAGCCTCGGAAGAGCGGACACTCCTTGTTGATGGTGGTAAGATTCTGTCGGCCATACTCGCGACTTCCTGCTGGCTCTACATTTCCACCGTTGTTGTAGGAAATGAACTGTGCACCATAGCAGATGCCGAGCACCGGAAGGCGTCCCAGGAACTGTGTGAGATCGACCTTGAAAGCTTCGGGATCGTACACGCTGTAGGGGCTGCCGGCAAGAATCACTCCGATGACTTCTTTGTCATCCTGTGGAAACTTGTTGTATGGCAAAATCTCACAGAACGTGTCGAGTTCGCGCAGACGGCGAGCGATGAGCTGTGTCGTCTGACTTCCGAAGTCGAGGATAATGATTTTCTGTTGCATACAGTATTATTTATTATTGTTTAGAAATTTCTCTGCTTCATCCAGCGCATTGAGTTTGCCTACGTCGAGCACTTTCAAGTCAGACTTGACGCATCCATATATATGTGCACGGTGGCATATGCTGAGATAGAAATCGATAATGCTGAATTTATCGGGGAAGCGTTCCATCAATCGGAACAGTCTGGGAGAGAAAGAATGAATGCCAGAGAAGGCATACATATTGAGCGGTTCGCCATGCTGTGAGAGTCCTGTGCGACGGATATATTCGTAGGGACTTTTGATTTCGCCAGTCTCTATATTCTTCCATCCCATCAGGCGCATGGCATTGTCGAAGAGCAGGTAACGCTTGGTTTTGCGTTCACTTACCAGCAATACTGCATCGTCTTCGTCGTTGTGTTGCCGGGCAAACCAGTCGTAACAGACATTGTCAAGGATATCTACGTTATGAATAAGGATGGGCGATTGCTCATCGTCGAAACATGTAGCAGCCTTTTTCAGTCCGCCTCCTGTATCGAGCAACATGTCGCTTTCATCGCTGATGCGAACCAGCGGAGCATAGTCCTGTTGCGCCACATGATCTATTATCATTTGTGCAAAATGATGCACGTTGACCACAAAGCGTTCGTAGCCTTGGGTCATCAGTCGGCGGATAATAAGATCGAGTAAAGGCACACCATTTACTGGCACCAATGCCTTAGGCATCGTGTCGGTCAAGGGCTTCAGTCGGGTTCCCAGTCCCGCTGCAAATATCATAGCCTGCTTCATTCTGCCTACAAAGGTACGAATAAGCGAGCGTAATACAAAGAAAAAACTCGATTTTTCTTTTATTACCGAGCGCAAGTACCTTCGACGCAAAGCGTCAGAGGTACGAATAAGCGAGCGTAATACAAAGAAAAAAACGCTTTCGGGCATGCTCGATCTCTTTATCTATGAAAGCAATGGCATCTAAGTATCGGTGTTCACGCAGGTGGTAAAGTGCTTTATTTGTAATGGTCTGGTAGTAGATGTTGGTCATGCCGTATTCTTCTGCTTTCGCCAAGAGTGGTTTCATTTACTTTTCCACGTTGGCAAAAATCCAATACATGTTTTTTATATAGTATTCATTCGGGATGTCTTCGGGATGCATTCGGGATGTCTTCGGGATGCATTCGGGATGTCTTCGAATTATGATCAACGTAATATGTGCATTATATTTTCCAAATAAATCCCAAGAAACTCCCAAGTAAGTCCCAACTAACTCCCAAAAACAAACAGACAATAATGGGAATATGATGGGAGGTCAAAGGACGGAATGGGGAGGCAAGAAGATGTTTGTCTATTTTGACAGCTGTGTATTTATACAAAAGACGCTGAAACATCCAGCCCATCAGCAGATGGCAGACCGCATGTTTCAGCATCTTTAAATAGAAGGTAGGGAATACTGATTCCCTTTTTCATTTATTTCATATTGACCTTAATGGTCTTCAGATCTTTATCAGCACTTGACGTACCTACCATCAATTCGTATTGACCAGGTACTACACGCATACTATTGCTCTTCGCATCCCAACCTTCAAACTGATCACGGGGCAACGGAATGCTGACCTTTTGACTCTGACCAGCCTTGACCGATATTCGGCTATAAGCACGCAACGTTTTGAGCGGACCTTCTGTGTCGGCAGTACGGCGCAGATAAACCTGAACCACTTCCGTTCCATCCATCTTGCCGGTATTCTTCACATTTACCGTTACCACGCCGTTCTTATATTGTGGTTTGCCCACTTCAAAAGACGTATAACTCAGTCCATAGCCGAAGGGATAGAGCACTTCACCTTTGAAATAGCGGTAAGTACGACCAGTCATACGATAGTCAAGGAAGTCGGGCAGATCATCGGTACTGCGGTAGAACGTTATGGGCAGTTTTCCTGAAGGATTCACTTCGCCCATCAGAATCTCTGCCATGGCTTCACCACCACGTTCTCCACCATACCATCCTTGAACAATCGCATCGCAGAGTGGCGCTTCTTCTGTTAGAGCGATGGCGCCGCCCGAACAGTTGATAAAGACCACACGTTTACCAGCTTTGTGCAACAGTTGCAATATCTGGCGCTGAACGGTAGGCAGATTGATGTCTGTACGGTCGCCACCCTTGAAACCTGGGTCGCTCACTTTCATCTCTTCGCCTTCAACTCGCGGAGAGATTCCACCAACGAAGACGACCGTTTCAGCATCGCCCACCTGTGCCAGAATCTCGTCAGCAGTAGGTGTTTGCTTTTTACAGATGTCAAACTGCATGGCTGCCATTCCGCCTTCCTGCACATAGTCTATCTGTATGCGATAGTGGTGTCCGGCTTTGACTTCAAGTTGTGGGGCAGCTTCCTGAATACGTTGACGCACCTTCCAAATATTGACCAGCGTATCGCCATTGACCATGACGCGCACTTTATCATCTGCTCCGACACGCAGCGTAAGCGTTTCATCGGTATCAGCAACAAACTGTCCGTCGTAACGAGCAGAGAACTGCTCCAGATTGACACCTGGCGCAAAGACCGTATTGCCGCCATTGCTCAGATTGATGGGTGAAGTAATCGTTACGGTATTGACGGGTGTACCTTCCATCTCGGTATTATTCCAATATGTGGCTTGCATTCCCCTATTGCCCAATGGAGCCTTCATGTGGTCGAAACGACTCTCATAGACTTCTGCACGAGTCAGACCGCAACCTTGCACATAACGCACATCGCCCAACTTTTGGCGCAGTCCCTGCAGCATGGTGACGGTCTTTGTGGCGGAACCACTATAGTTTCCCCACATCATGATAGAGTCGTTAGCATTCGGTCCCATGACTACGATGCGTTTAGCATTCTCTTTCTTCAAGGGCAGAATACCGTTGTTCTTCAGCAGAATAGTTCCTTCACGTGCCATTTGCAAAGCGAGTTGCTTATGTTCTTTCGAGGCAATAACGCTTGAAGGAATCTTGGTCCAACTCACCAAAGAGTCGGCATCAAAGTCTCCCAATCTGAAACGTGCCACCAACAGTCGGCGCAAACTGGTATTGATACGCTCTTCGCTAATGTCTCCTCGTTTTACGGCTTCAGGCAGATTGCGGTATTCAGAACCACATTCCAAGTCGGTACCAGACTCAACAGCCTGTGCTACAGCAGCCGGACGGTCGGCTGATACACCATGAAATCCTGGCAGGAAGTCGCGGATGGCACCACAGTCGCTGGTGATGAGACCATCGAATCCCCATTCGTCGCGAAGGATTTGTCGCTCATAACGGGCATTACCACAACAAGGCTGACCGTCGATACGTTGGTAGGCACACATCACTTCAGCCACCTTACCTTTCTGTACCAAAGCCTTGAAAGCTGGGAGATAGGTTTCCCAGAGGTCACGTTCTGGCAACTGCTGAATATCGAACGTGTGTCGATTCCATTCCGGACCACTATGCACAGCAAAGTGTTTGGCACATGCCAACAGTTTTGCATAACGTTCTTTCGATGGTTTTCCGTCGAAGCTTTGACCTTGCAGTCCATTCACAACAGCAAGTCCCATACGTTCTGTCAGGTATGGATCCTCACCATAGGTTTCCTGTCCACGTCCCCAACGAGGGTCGCGATAAATATTAATATTGGGAGTCCAGAATGACAATCCTTGATAACGCGACACTTTACCGCTGTGTTTCGCTTCTTGATTTTTAGCACGTGCTTCGTCGCTCACAGCAGTAAAAACTTGGTAGAGCAATGCATCATCCCATGACGCAGCCATCATGGTGGTGATTGGAAATACCGTAACAAAGCCGTTACGGCCTATGCCATGAAGTGCTTCGTTCCACCATTGGAACGCCGGAATGCCCAATCGCGCAATAGCAGGTGACGTGTCCATCATTAGTTTAGCCTTCTCTTCAAGAGTCAGGCGTCCTAACAAATCATCGGCACGAACTTCTGCAGTAAGTGCAGGATTCTGATATGGTAAAGTCTGTGCTGTTGCATGCAGACTCAGCATTGCTGTTAGTGTCAGTAATGTCTTTTTCATCATGTTGTTATGTTTTTAGTTTAAGGTCTGTTACCAGCCCCTCATGAGTAATGTTGTTGAACCTATGTTAATTTTCTGTTTGTTAGTATTTGCTATAATCTATGTTCGTCCTTGTTGTTGTATAATCCTATTATATGCTGTTGCTTAGACGATAGCGTCTTAATGAAAAAACAGGGGCAGACCTTTCGACCTGCCCCTGTGGCATAGAGATATTAAGTATGTCTGTTATTTCAAGTCAGAAGCCTTGTAGATGACAGACTTCAGCTCTTTCACGGTTTTCACCTCTTCGCCCTCAGCATTTTTACTGGTGATTTGCTCTTCGAAAGCAAACTTCACGGTGAAGTCGCTCACGCCCTGAGAGGCAACAACAGGAGCGATAATCTTGGTAAAGATTTCGTTCTTATCGTTAGACAGAGCTACAGTTGCGTTGTAGTTACTCTCCATGTAAGCCTTGGTGCAATGAGAGAAATAGTGTGTTGCACCATGCTCCAGACCATAGGCTGCGTTGACAGCATCTTCGAATGCTGCAACACCTTCCTCGCTCAGGCTACCCTGGTTGTCGAGGGTTACCTCGCAACGATACCAGCCCATTGAGTCAACATCTGGATCAAGGTCTCTTGAACAGCTGCTGAAAGAGAGAGTCATAGCTACGGCAGCGAATGCTGCGGCTACATATTTCATAATTTTCATAGTCGTATGTATGTTTTAATGCTTTATTATTTCTTACCGTTTCTCAGACGAGGTGCACCAGCGCCGCTCTTATAGATAGCTGAGTTGAGCACTTTCTCAGTCTGCTGATAGTAGAGACCGTCGATACCCTTATCGGTATGGTGGTCAAGGTGACTTGGCTTAGCGCCTACGAAGTGCTGTGGGTTTGGCGATACCATCAAGTCTGTGGCCTTCAGTTCGGGATCGCAGTGAACCTTCAGCTCGTCAAGTCCTGCAGGATAGTAGGTGTCGAGTTCGTCCTTCCAAGTCTTCTGCCACTTACCTGGTGAGTTAGAAGTAGCGTTGAAGGCATTGTTGTTGAATGGCTGTCCGCCCTTCAGATAAGGATCGTTTGTGGTCCAGTTGTTGTAGATGTTGAATACAACCTTGCCACTTCCGTCACCACCCTGAATGTTACGAGCATCCCAACCGAGTGCATTCATAGCACGGTTCACGTCGTCAGCATCCTTGGTGTTAATCCAGATGTTGTCGTGAATGCTGGCTTCAGAGCCTCCAGGGATATAGCGAGTATTCATCCAAGCAGCCTTTGTAGAACGAGTCATGAAGTTCACGAAGGTGTTGTGGTGGATGTTGAGATTCCAACGTACAGAAGCATCCCATTTCAGGTTGCGGTTAGAGTCAGTAATCAAGCTACCCTTTGGACTATCGTAGAATACGTTGCCGCTGATTTCTACATTCTCCAGAATGTTTGACTTCGGCTTACCGTTGTGGTCAGCATGGATGTAGTTGTAACCACCACCGTTGTTGTCGTAGAATCCACTGTTATAGTGGCTGCAGTCAATCATCTTCAGGTTGTGGATATAGAAGTCGTTAGAACCCTGAATACGGAAGAATCCGCGGATAAGTCCCTGGAACGTACAGTTGTTCCATTCAAGGAGGGTTACATTGATACCCATACCGTTAGAGTACATGTTCATGAAGTAGTTACCTACAGCTTTTCCGTTTCCTTCCTGAGCATGACCATAGTTGGTAGCCATAGGAACGTCAAAGTCGAGATCCATGAAACGAATAGAGTCGATGTCAAGGGTAATGGTACTGTTCTCACCAGCATTAGGCTGACGACCCAACATGAAGTTACAGGTATTGACATTAGCACCAGTCTTGGTCATACCGCCGAGATATACTTTAGCGCGCTTACCCTGTGCAACATCCTCTGGGTTGGTGCGGAGTGTCATACCCTTGTAGATGTTGGGGTTGCTGGTGAAGTGGTAAGCCTTACCACCTTCCAGATAGAACACCTGGTTCTCTGCTACTGTTACATCGCTATTGTAGTTAGAGATGATGTTGTCGAGCTTCATGGAGTTGTATGACGAGATGTCATAGATGTTCATGTTCTCGCCAGTACCGATAGTATCCTTAGCAGTAGGCACGTGCTTGATGAGGATAGGAGCGCCTGGAGTACCCTTGGTACTCTTCATTACAGAGTTGTAGCAAGCGTCAACCTTTGCCTCGATCGAGCTATCCCATGCGTCGATGTTATAAACCGAGTTCTCAGACAGACCGTCGATAGTAAACTCAGCTACGTCGTTTACCCATGCTGACTCAGGAATATCGAAGTGCAGATAAGTGGGGTTGGTTGTAGCATTAGGAGTTGACTTCGAAGCGGTGAAGGTCAGATAGTCAATCTTCAGAACATTCTGGTCAGCATCTACAAAGTTGAAATGATCACGGAAGATTTTCTTCTTATCATCAGAATACTTGCTGATGTTGCGGTCCAGACGTACCACCATAGAAGTCTTGGTGATGTTTAATGTCTGGATAACGAAAGGTACATCATAACGGACACCAGTCTGCATGCCGAAGTAATCAGCCCATTCTGTACCGTGACCATAACCATACCAGTCAGAGTTTTTAGGGTCAGTCTTCCAACTGTCGTTGTTAGCATCGTATGAGTGGAGTGCACGGATAGCGAAACGGTAGTCGGTCTGATAGCTCAGGTTCTTGATCACCAAATCAAACTGCTTAGGATCAGTCACTACCACGTGACCTGCCAGTTCCTTGCCGTCAACACCAGCCTCGGTGTCGATCCATGCCTGTTCACCATTTGCCACATAGTTCTGAATCGCCCATTTGATTTCATAGGCCACAGCATCATCTACGGTGTACCAGTAGAGGTGTGCTGTGTTCAAATCGGTAATCGCGCAGTTGTAGGGATCGGTAGAACCCTTACCGGTGTTGTTGTCCGTGCGGAATGCCGGACGGAACAGCTTATCACGGTTTGCCGATTCGCTGATGTCATCGTCCTTACAAGAGAATATGGACAGCGTAGCCATCAGCATCATTGAATATATGAATAATTTTTTCATTGTCTTTTAGTCTTTCTTATGTTAATAAGGAATTACTGCTTAGAAACCGTAATAGTTCTTGTAGCGTCCGTCAGAGCGAGCAATGGCTTCCTGTGGATAAGGGAGCAAGTAGCGTACTGCGGGCAACTGCTGTACGGTAGCCTCAGGATTCTGGGTATCAATATCGAAGTTGACCACAGCACCGTTGTTCACAATCTTGATGCTTCCATCCTCATCGCCACGGATGTAACCGAAGAGGGAGTAGAGTACTTCGTTCTTGAGCACACCTTCTTTCGACCAGATGTTTTCGCTGTTACCCCAAGCCACATCATTGGCTGATGATGTCTGACCCGTGATAGCTCTTGCCGAAACAGGCTCGTAAGGCAGACCGAGGTTTGCGAAATAGTCTTCAGGTTTGCTGCTGGGCTGTACGTCTGGCGTCCAAGGATTGACGATGTACAGCATGTAGAGGTTGCTGTTGGGGAAGTTGGCGTCGCCAGTATTCTTCACATATACATAATAGATGTTGGTCATAGCCGAGATATTGGCATAGTCAATACCATCGTGCTCGCTGATCATATCAATGTAAGGTGAACCTGTTGACTGGTCTTCTGCTACACCGTAGTAAGCCAAGAAGGTGTAGAAAATCTGCTCTGAGTAGAGGTTGTTGCGGACAAGATCCTTCCAACGCATGTTCTCACCAGCAAACTCAAACTTACGCTCGTCGAGCACAGCCTTGAGGAAGTCTTCCTTGGTAGCAGTCTGAGCAGAGGTCAGTTCATAGTTAACACCATTGTATGCACGACGGCGAACCTGGTTTACAGCGTCGATAGCTTCCTGTGTAGGAGCTCCGTTCACTTCGTTGTCAGCCTCAGCAAACATCAGCAACACGTCAGCATAGCGGATGTAGGCAAAGTTGATACCGGTGTTTCCGGTAGAAGCCTTACCGAGACCTACAGTGTTCCACAGCTTAGACCACTTGTTGTTATACATGGTGTAGCTGAAGTTGATAGCGGGCAGACCCTGGTTTGAGTAACCCCATGTACCGCAAACATAGTCGCGACGGGCGTCACCCTCTTTGAACATGTGGCGATAGAAACGAGTGGTGCGAACGTTACCGCTTGTAGAACCCCATGCTTGGTTAGAAAAGTCGGTTTCGTTGTTAGCGTCAACTTCGCTCTTTGGACCTTGAGCATAACCCCATGCACCAGAGTAGTCCTTACCGAAGGGAATTTCGAAGATTGCATCGTCACCCTTAGTTGCAATGTGGTTGCACTCGTCAACGAATACATCGCGGAAGCTCTTGTTGAGTGAGTGACCGCCGGCATCAATAACCTTCTTGGCATAGTCGCGTGCAATCTGATAGTATTCCTTATAGTTAGAAGGACGAGTCATCTTGTAACCATTCACGTCGTTGGCATCGTGGTTCAATGAGTAACCACCAGCCTGCAAGGCGAGACGTGCAATCATGGCATAGGCAGCTTCCTTCGAGATGCGCTCGGGAGCGTCGAGGGTTGCGTCCTTGTCAGACTGCATCCATTCTGCAGCGTGACGGAGGTCGGCAATCAGCGAATCGCTGACAACCTGACGGTCTGTTACTTCAGGATAGAGATTGTTGGTCTCATAGGTAGCCTTGAAGGTGAAGGGGATATCGCCCCAGTAGGAGAGCAGTTCGTGATAGAACATTGCACGCATAACCTTGGCTTCACCCATCATCTGGGTCAGTTTGGTCACGTTGGGTACTTCCTCGGTTACCACACCGCCATTATCTTCGCCATCGGCAATTTCAGTTTTCATCTTCTCTTCATAGAGCTTGCTGTTCTTCAGGTTGAAGATGAATTCGTTGGCAGTTTCTACGCCTTTGTAAAGTGCATTCCAGAGGCTGTTGATGTTGCCGGCATCCGAACGCGTATCGAAACGTGCGGGTTTGTTGCCCGATGCAGTTTCGCTGGTGTTGGTAGAGAAGTCAACATCGCTGTTCAGCTGGAAATCCTTGTACAGATTATTACCGAAGGTGTTTCCAGAGAGAATCTGTGCATAAACACCATTCAGTGCAGTAGAAATCTCGCCTTCGTTGTTGTAGATGAACTCAGTGTTTGCTGATGTTGAGTCTGGATCTACATCAAGGAAATCGTCGCATGCTGTCAGCGACAACATGGCCATTCCACTGATAAATATCTTATTGAGTTTCATATTGATTTCAGTTTCTTAGGTTTGTATCTTTAGAATGTTACGTTGAGACCGAAAGAGAAGGTGCGTGAACGTGGGTAGCGGTTGTAGTCCATAGAAGGAGTCAGACCAGACTGCACGTCAACCTCGGGGTCGTAACCAGAGTAGCTGGTGAGGATGAAGAGGTTTGAAGCAGAAACGTAAGCACGGACTTTCTCGATACCAAACTTCTTGGTGATGAGGTTCGGCAGGGTGTAACCTACGGTAACGTCGGTGCAACGGAGGAATGAACCATCTTCTACGAAGTATGAGAACATCACGTTGTTGACTACGTCTGCAGGGTTCCACAGGCTTGCATTAGCATTCAGATTCTTGTAGAGTCCCAGTGCACCGTTGATATAGACGTTTTTGTAGAGTGTCTCACCGGTGATGTTGTGACCATCGTTGTTAACAAATCCCTCTGGGGCGGTATAACGCCAACGCTTGTCAGCAAACTTAGAATCTACGTTGAAGAAGTTGTACTGGCTTGATGATGATGATGACATAGCGAATGCTGTGGCATTATATACATCAAAGTCGAGCATGTAAGTGAAGTTGGCTGTGAAGTCGAAGCTCTTCCACTGACCTGACAAACCGAAACCACCTTGCCATTTGGGGTTGGTGTTACCGATTACGGTCATATCCTTCTGGTCGATCTGACCGTCACCATTGAGGTCTTTCAGCTTGATCTTACCGGGCAGAGTAGAGTAACCTGAGTTAGATGAGCTGAAGATACCGTTACCGGTGTTATTCTCGTAACCGTCGGTAACAGTACCGCCGATGAGCATGCCGTTGAGTGTAGCTTTGTTGTTAGGAGTGGCCTCGTAAGAGGCTGTTTCAGGATAGGTAAATTCATCCCAGTTGTAGAGTCCGTCATATACGAAACCGTAGAACAGACCGAGTTCACCACCTACCTGCATCACGTAGTCATTTTCGATAGATGACTTCCATTTACCAGCAGTATTATAAAGCGGAGTGTTACCGTCAGAAGCATTCAGCTTCTTGATGGTCATCTTGTTGTGACCGAGAGTGAAGTTACCGCTTACCACATAGTCTTTACCACGTACGATGTCGCCGTTGACGGTGAGTTCCCAACCGTTGTTGGCTACCTTACCGATGTTCTGCATCTGCTTCTGGTATCCTGATACGCCAGGAATAGTAGAATTGTAGAGCAGGTCACGTGTGGTATTCCAATAGATTTCGGGAGTGATGCTCAGACGTCCACCGAAGAGTGAAATGTCCATAGCAAGGTTGCGGGTGATCGTAGTTTCCCACTTGATGTCCTTGTTAGGATAGTTACCTGGAGCACCATAGTAGAGTTCACCACCTACAGTAGCCTCACCGAAAGCGGGACCGCCAGTAGCATTGGTGGTGTAGAGATAGCGCCAGAGATCGTCAGCGATGTTGTTGTTACCGGCGAGACCGAAGGCAGCGCGGAGTTTCAACTGATCAATCCATTTCACATCTTTCAGGAATTTCTCCTTGTTGATCACCCATGCACCAGAGATAGAGGGGAAGTAACCCCACTGGTTGCCGGGAGCAAACTTGGTAGAACCGTCAGCACGGAAGGTACCTGAGATCAGATATTTGTGCTGGTAGTTGTATGAAACCTGACCGAAGAACGATGCTGTGCGGTTGGCAGTAGAACGCTTGGTGTAGGTCTGTTCAGCATAGGGCTGTCCGAGTGCCATGTTGTTGAGGGCTGTTTCTGCATCGATGTTTTGATCGAAGAGGTGGGCAGCCTGCTGGTTTGCCTTATACTGTGAGTGATAGATCTCCTGACCCAAGAGGAACGACAAGTTGTGCTTATCCTGGAGAGTCAAGTCGTAAGAAGCGGTATTAGTCCAAGTGTATGACTCAGAGTTCTTCTTATTGAGCACAGCAACAGGCTTATTGTTGTTGATGGCAGCTTTTGCCATACCGGTCTGCCAGCCATAGAAACGTTCAGTATCGCTGAATCCGAGTGTGTAGTTACCCTCACTGCGCAGAACGAGACCCTTGATGGGAGACCACTTCAGTGCAAACTGGTTGGTGATGGTGTAACCATGCTTCTTCTGGGTGTTGGTTTGGATATCGTTGACTGGGTTTGTCAGACGGAAGTTGCTGGCATCAGCCTCATTTTCCATCTCTTCGTATGAACCCCACTCACGCAGACCAGCTGTAGGACGGTAGCGCAATACGTCGATCAGACCACCTGAACCGATGTTGTCACCACCTGCACCTTCGTCACGACGATAGCTGATCTTAGGATTGTAGGTGAACTCAAGGTTCTTGGTAATCTTGGTATTGAGCTTGAGGTTGATGTTGGTACGACGTACGCCTGAACCGAGGATAATACCCTTATCTTCTGACTGAGTCAGTGAGAGGTTGAAACGTGTAGTCTCGTTACCACCACCGATGGTCACGTTGCTGGAGTAGTTGACGGGGTGGTTGCCCAAAACCTCATCCTGCCAGTCGCGTGTAGCCTCGTTGCGATAGAGAGAAATGTCCTTAGGGTTACCGAAGTTGCCACGGAAAGGCTTAGCCCATGAAGAGCGGTTGCCGTTAGCAGCAGCACGGTCATACTGATAGTCAACAAATTCGAAGGTGTTCATCTGGCTCATAGAGCGTGCCAATGAAGATACGCTGAGACGTCCGTTGAACGACACCTGAACCTTACCAGTCTTAGCAGATTTAGTAGTAACTACAACAACACCGTTACCACCCTTCGCACCATAGATAGCGGTCAGAGAAGCATCTTTCAACACGTCGATTGAAGCGATATCCGTGGGAGGAATATCATTGATGTTGTCAACCTGGAAACCATCGACGATGAAGAGTGGCTGGTTGCTCTGAGTTACAGACGTGGCTCCACGAACGCGGATGTTGATGTCGGCACCTGGCTGACCATCGACTGTTGTAATCTGCACACCGGCAATCTTACCCTGAAGGGCTTCGGCTGCTGATGATACAGGAACCACTGCCAGTTTCGCACCGCTTACCGAACCGACCGAACCGGTCAGGTCTTTACGTGCTTTACTGGTGTAACCCACAACGACCACCTCATCAAGGGCGGCGTTGTCGTCCTGGAGGACGATTTTCAGATTGCTACCTGCTGCAACTTCCTGAGTCACCATACCGATGTATGAGATGACCAGCTTCTTCGAGGCAGGCACCTTGATGGTGAAGTTACCGTCGAAGTCAGTTACGGCTGCATTCTTAGGATTTCCCTTTTCTACTACGGTTGCACCAATAACGGCTTCGCCATTGGAGTCTGTGACTGTACCCTTAGCGACGGTCTGTGCATAAGCATTACCGACGATCAAGAGCATACACAGAACAAGTACCGTGCGTGAAATACTCTTAAAATAAACAGACATAAAATTAGTAGTTTTGAAAATTAGTAATATTTTTGATGTTGTTTGTTTGCAAAGTTACTTAAAATTTATTAAAACCCACCTAAAAAAGGTGAAATGTTCCACGTAAACGTTTACATTGGAATTGTTGCTTCCAATGATATTGGGTGGAAGTCGGTTTCTGTATTGGTCCCCCATCAGCACTCTGGAGCGATGAGTTTCGCTCCAGAGACTTGATGGGATTTGAGGGCAAAAGGATTTTCCCATAGATGCTGTTGATGTGTATATAATTGTCAGTAGTTTGATGATGCAAAGATACTACTTTCTTTTCTTTGCTGATAAATATTCATCGCATTATTACACGTAAACGTTTTCGCTAATTGTTGCAGGTACAGGCTGTGCTTGAAGTAGTTTTATAGGAGGTATTACAAAAAGGATCATTCGTGTTCTTTATATATATTATTGTATACGCACGCACACGCGCACACGCGAATCTCTTAAATTGTTAACACCGAACACCAATATGGCACCATCCTAAAGTTATTTTAGTTTTCAAGAAAATTTCGACCACACGACCACAGATATCCGCATCACGCTATCCTTCAACATCTTACAGGTGTGGTCAATTCCTAAAAATCGGGATTTGCGACCACATTTCGACCACCAGTGCAACGATGTAATGTACACGAATCAGCCTAAAGAATGATGCTTTTCAATGTGGAATTACTATTGTTTTCGGCAAAAGAGCAGAGCTGAGTTACTTTTGTCCTTTCAGGACGTGGTTGATTATGTGCATTCATATCCGCAGGGCGATGCCCTGGGCTAAGGAAACCATTGGGCTTTCAGCCCGCCTTTGCTTGTTTGGTTATTAACACATCTTTAGTTGTTGGGTATTAGCCCGTCTTTAGTTGTTGGGTTACTAACGCCCCGAATGGGGCAAAATCTTCATAGCCCAGGGTAACACCCTGGGGTGTATGATTTTATTTAGCCTACGTCCTGTAAGGACAAAAGTAAAGCGTGATCCTATTTTCCTTATAAAATACTATCGTTTATCAGCACTTTGACAAGCATTGATAACACCTTTATCAAATATTGGATAACACCTTTATCAAATATTAGATAACACTTTTATCAAACGCTGGATAATACCATTATCAAACGCTGGATAATACCTTTATCAAACGCTGGATAATACCTTTATCAAACGTTGAAAACACTTTTACCAAACGTTGGGCAACACTTTTGCCAAACGTTGGGTAACACTTTTGCCAAACGTTGGGTAACACTTTTGCCAAACGTTGGGTAATACCTTGACAAAACACTTTCTCCTAAATATCGATCAGTTTATGATAAGCATTTTCGTTAAGCCAAATAACGCAATTTGGTGGTCGATTGATGGTCGACACTTCAGTTTCGACCACAGTATAAAGCACTGACCGACAACATGATACACTCATCTGTGGTCGTGTGGTCGAAATTTTCTTAAAACTATATTTTATGTTTGCCATCCGAGAATTGTGTTGTAGCAAACTGAATTATTCTTTCATCATCATCTTACAAATACGATCTTGGAAGAGGCGAGACTCGGCTACTGGAGAGTCAACATTAATGATGGAGAAAATGTACCAATGGTCATCAGCAGCAAGAAGATAACCGCAAAGTGACGATGCACCATAGGTGGTCATAGTGCCTGTTTTACAAAATAAACGACCTTTGTAGTCGGGATGGCTCATACGGGTAAGAAGCGAACCGCGTCGCTCGCCACCTACAGTGGATGCCAAAGCCTCATCAATAAAGAAATCCTTCAACTGCTTGTCACCATAAGCATAGCGCAGCATATCAACAAGAACAGAGGCTGACAGACGATTTTCGGGTGACAGTCCTGAACCGTCGTGAAAGACAAGACGCGTTGAAACACTATCGAGCACTTGTGTTTTCTCTCTCCAGAAAGTTTCGGCATAATGTTTTGCATCCCAATTCATACGACGGTTGGGCATCAATCCCTGCTTCCAGTCAAGATGATAGAACACAGCATCTGCCTTAATATTGCTGCTATGGATGAGCATGGGAGTGATGACATCGCGAAGCAGATGGGATGAGGTGGCAACATAATGATACTTGCCACCACCGAAACGACCCTTTGAACGTCTTGCATTGACCGTTTTATCATTGCGTACGGTCACTCCATTCATACGCAGAGAGGCTCGGAAGGTGCGATCCACATAGCGCTTGCCACGGAGAAGAAGTGGAGTCCGGTTGTAAGGTATATCCCATGCTTTCGCCGTAGGATGCGGACGCAGCGTATCTTCTCGTGCCAAAGTGATATACACATTGCCACGAACATGACGGATTCCCCTACTCTGCATCTTCTTGATGAGTGGATCAAAACTCTCCATGAGTGGGTCATCATCGGCCATCAGAAGGAGATTGCCCACAAGGGTGTCACGCTTCATCTCTCCCATGGCGAGGATGTGTTCACGATATTGGTGGTTCATGCCTAAAGTCTTGAGCGCAGCAATAGCGGTGGAAATCTTCATACATGAGGCAGGTATAAAGCTTTCCGTATCATGATATCTATAGACATAGCGTTGGGTGGTGGCGTCAAAAACAGAGACGGCAATCTTGTTGGTGTCTAGTCGCAACGGTTTGTGCATCAGACTGTCCAAACGGTGTTGCATCCTTTCGTCACATGCAAGCATCTCTGGTGTCACATGCAGCGTAGGCTTCTCTTCCTGTACTGGCTCGTCTGCACTTAACCAACTAAAGAATGCAACAAGCGCTACTATGATATAATAAATGACTGTGATAACCGCAGCAAGGAAGAGCAACAACAATGCTACCCTTCCTTTGCGAATGCGTCTTCTACGTTTTTTTTCCATCTTGTATAAGCCCCACCTAAGTGCGGTCTTTAGCTATGATTCCCCCACCCCACAGGGGTAAAGGGGAATCGTTCATTCATTTCAATATAATTCTGGTGTTCAAGAAATAATCTCGTTGGCACGAGCAAGTGCCAAGTCGATATGGCTGCAGATATTCTCCTTGCCCAACAATTTCTCAAAATTGTTGCGGCGCAACACGGCTTCAACCTTGGGATTGACGCCCGACAACACGACAGTGATACCTTCCTTCTGGCTCATCAAACACATGTTCTCCAAGTTGTGAAGACCGGTAGAGTCGATAAACGGCACCTTACGCATGCGGATGATGCGCACTTTGGGTCGGTCGTTATAGCTCGACATGATATCCTCGAAGCGGTTACCTGCACCGAAGAAGTAGGGACCGTTAATCTCATACACCTCCACTCCTTCAGGAATAGTCAGGTGGATAAGGTCGCCACGCTCCATGTCTGCATCCTCGTTGAGGTCGATTTCATCGTAGATAGCTGTCACATCGGTAGCTTCTGACACACGTTTCATAAAGAGCAGACATGCACAGATAAGGCCAAATTCAATAGCAACGGTAAGATCGAATATGATGGTAAGGAAGAATGTGAGCAACAATACGGTAACATCGCTCTTCGGATTGCGCAACATAGCAAGGAAGGAACGCCAACCACTCATATTATAGGATACCACCACCAATACTCCTGCCAAACAAGCCATCGGAATGTATTGTGCCAAGGGCATGAGGAAAAGGAAGATGAGCAACAACACTACGGCATGTACAATACCGGCTACGGGAGTACGTCCACCGTTGTTGATGTTGGTCATCGTGCGTGCAATGGCACCAGTAGCGGGAATACCGCCAAAGAGTGGCGATGCAATATTAGCCAATCCCTGACCTATCAATTCGGTATTGGAGTTATGATGATCACCTATCACACCATCTGCCACTGTAGCAGACAGCAACGATTCGATGGCTCCCAACACAGCGATTGTCACTGCCGGACCTACCAATCCCTTAATGGTTTCCCATGAAAGGGCGGGCAACGTGGCTTCGGGCAGTTCGGAATGGATGCTAAAGCGGTCGCCAATAGTTTCTATGGTGGTCACACCGGCATACTGTTTGAGCAACAAGGCTGCCACAGTGATGATAATAATTGCCACCAACGAACCCGGCACCTTCTTGCTCACACGCGGTGTGAGTGCGATGATAATGACACTTGCCACACCCATCACGGTGCTCCAAAGGTCGATATTCGCTATATTATTAATATATGCCACCCATTTTTCCATGAAGTCGGCAGGTACAGTAGTCATCTGCATACCCAACAAATCCTTTACCTGAGTGGTGAAAATGGTAACGGCGATACCACTGGTGAAGCCCACAACAATAGGATAAGGTATATATTTGATGATGGTTCCCAATCGCAATACACCGAGAAGTATCAGAAACACACCTGCCATCAGTGTGGCAATGGTCAGACCCTGCATACCATATTGCTGAATGATGCCATAGACGATGATGATGAAAGCACCTGTAGGACCGCCAATCTGAACCTTGCTACCACCGAAAAGCGAGCAGAACAGTCCGGCAACAATGGCAGTGATGATACCCTTCTCTGGTGAGACACCACTGGCTATACCAAAAGCAATCGCCAATGGCAAAGCTACTATACCAACTATTAGTCCCGCCATAACGTCGGCGACAAACGTCTTTTTGTCGTAATGTGCAATAGCCGAAAAGAACTTCGGCTTAAAATCCAATGTTTTTATCATTATTATACTGAAAACAAAAATAATAAGGTGACGCCGTGACGGGTGTCACCTTATTAATAAATAAGTTATACTTAAAGTTACTTGTTTTTGAGCAAATCACGTATCTCAGCAAGAAGTTCTTCCTGAGTAGGACCAGCAGGAGCTGCAGGCTGTTCGGGCTCTGCCTTTTTGCGGTTGAACTTATTGATACCTTTAAGCATCAGGAAGATACAGAAAGCAATAATCAAGAAGTCAATGACATTCTGTACAAACATGCCATACTTCACCTCAGCATCAACAACCTTAATCGACAGTGCAGAGAAATCAACACCACCAGTGAGCACACCAATGATAGGCATCAACACATTGTCAACCAGACTTGAAACGATCTTTCCGAATGCACCGCCGATGATAACGCCGACAGCCATGTCCAACACGTTACCCTTCATGGCAAACTCTTTGAATTCACTAATAAAACTCATAACTGTTTCTTTTTTTAATTATATGTTACACGAGTGATTTAAATATTCATTCTGCAAACTCCAAGTGGCAAACACCACACTTTTGTCACCTGTAATTGTGTTAAAGTCTCATCTTTTAACTTTATTAAAAGAATTAACTTCCATTTCTTCTGCAAAATTAGATATTTTTTTGTAACTTTGTGCCCGAAAACAGGAAAAAGTGACTTTTGTGCCACATTTTTCAATATTAATGGGACAAATTATAACAAACCTTTTAAATATTTTAAGAAAATGACAAAAGTAGCAATTAACGGTTTTGGCCGTATTGGTCGTCTGGCTTTCCGTCAGATGTTTGAAGCAGATGGTTACGAGGTTGTTGCCATCAACGACCTGACAAGTCCTAAAATGTTGGCTCACCTTCTGAAGTATGACACTGCTCAGGGTGGTTTCGCTGGAAAGTACGGCGAAGGCAAACACACCGTAGAGGCTGGTGAAGACTACATCGTTGTTGACGGTAAGAAAATCACCATCTACGCTAAACCAAACGCAGCTGAGCTTCCTTGGGGTGAGCTGGGTGTTGACGTAGTTCTCGAGTGCACAGGTTTCTACACTTCAAAGGAGAAAGCTTCTGCACACATCAAGGCTGGTGCCCGCAAGTGCGTTATCTCTGCTCCTGCAGGTAACGACCTTCCCACTATCGTTTACAATGTAAACCACACCACTCTGACCAAGGACGACAACGTTATCAGCGCTGCTTCTTGCACCACTAACTGCTTGGCTCCTATGGCTGCTGCTCTGAACAAGTACGCTCCTATCGCCAGCGGTATCATGTCAACCATCCACGCTTACACTGGCGACCAGATGATTCTTGACGGTCCTCAGCGCAAGGGCGACCTCCGTCGTTCACGTGCAGGTGCTCAGAACATCGTTCCTAACTCAACTGGTGCTGCTAAGGCTATCGGTCTCGTTATCCCCGAGCTGAACGGCAAACTGATTGGTTCTGCTCAGCGCGTTCCAACTCCTACTGGTTCAACCACTATCTTGGTTGCTGTTGTTAAGGGTAAGGACGTTACCGTTGAGGGCATCAACGCTGCTATGAAGGCTGCTCAGACTGAGAGCTTCGGTTACAACGAGGATCAGATTGTATCAAGCGATATCATCGGTATGAAGTTCGGTTCTCTCTTCGACGCTACCCAGACCATGGTTAGCAAGATCGACGACGACACCTATCAGGTACAGGTTGTTTCTTGGTACGACAACGAGAACAGCTACACCTCTCAGATGGTTCGTACTATCAAGTACTTCTCAGAGAACTGCTAATTAGCATTGTCCCCAAAAAGGCAACATTGATAAAAGCCGCCCTTGGCATGTGCCTTGGGCGGCTATTTTTCTAATTTGACAAAATTATAGCTATCCTTCAATACACTTCTAACCGCTTATGCCATTCGATATGATAACCATTCTTGGTCCTACTGCATCGGGAAAGACCGACCTTGCCGCCCATTTGGCAGTAAGCTTGAGAAACTGTGAAATCATCAGTGCAGATAGCCGACAGGTTTATAAACACATGGACATCGGAACCGGAAAAGACTTGAAGGACTATGTGGTTAATGGTACGGCAGTGCCTTATCACTTGATAGACATCTGCGAACCTGGCACGAAATATAACCTTTTCCAATATCAGCAGGATTTCCAACAGGCATACAACGATATCAAGAACAGAGGCAAGATACCCATCCTATGTGGTGGCACTGGACTTTATATCGAAGCTGTATTGAAAGGATATTCCCTATCACCCGTTCCACAAAACGAGCAACTGCGCAAAGACCTTGAAGGCAAGTCGCTGGAACAACTTACGGCTATGCTTCAAGAATTGAAAGCACAAAACGGCTCTGTCATGCACAACACGACCGATGTTGATTCTGCACAACGTGCCATACGTGCTATAGAAATAGAGACCTACAATCTCCACACACCGACAGAACTGCGACAGGTGCCGCCCGTCCATTCACTTATCATCGGAGTAGATATCGACCGCGAAGCACGACGCAACAAGATCACCGAAAGACTCAAATCGCGTCTTGAAGAAGGCATGACTGATGAGGTGAAAGCCCTACTTGACAGGGGAATCCCTGCAGAAGACCTGATTTATTACGGACTGGAATACAAGTTTGTGACTGAATATCTTATAGGTAAACTCAGTTACGAAGAGATGTTCAAACGGTTGGAGATAGCCATTCACCAGTTTGCCAAGCGACAGATGACATGGTTTCGAGGCATGGAACGTCGCGGATTTACCATCCATTGGATTGACGCTCTCCTACCAATGGATAAAAAAGTGGAGGAGATTCTGCGCATTTCCAAATCGGAATAATCACAACCAACTATCAGTATTCAACATTAAAAAAAATATATAAGGTGGCAGTAGATGATAAGAAGTGGGGCATCCTATATTGTCCCAAGCACCGTTCGGGCAAGCAGCGCGAACGTATTCAGCGTGCACTCAATGAGCATGGTGTGGATTACGACTTTGTGCAAAGCGAGACTGCAGGCAGCGTAGAACGCTTGATAAATATGTTGATTCACAACGGCTACAAGACCATTATCATTGCCGGTGGTGACTCGGCACTCAATGATGCGGTAAACTGTCTGATGAAAGTAGAGAAACAAATGCGCGACACCATTGCCTTGGGACTCATTCCCAACGGTTTGATGAACGATTTTGCACGCTATTGGAACTTTCGTGAAGGCAATCTTGACCAGACTATCAGTTGGCTGAAAAAGTATCGTGTACGCCCCATCGACCTTGGTTGCGTGCGCTATACTAATAAGAAAGGCGAACAATGCCATCGCTATTTCCTCAACTGCATCAATATCGGCATGGTGGCAGACGTGATGAACCTGCGTCAGCAAACGCGCGCCATATTGGGTTCTCGCTTTCTTTCTATTATTCTGTCCGCCATATTACTCATCTTCCACCGCATGGATTATAAGATGAGCATCAAAATCAATGCCGAAACCATACAACGCCGAGTGATGACGCTATGTATAGGTAGTGGTCCTGGTTACGGATTGACACCTAACGCTGTGCCTTACAATGGACTTTTGGATGTATCGCTGGTATATCAAGCCAAAATAGTACAGATATTCCACGGACTATGGATGATGCTGACAGGTCGTCTGCTCAACCATCGCATGGTGCACCCCTATCGCACACAAGAAATCGTTATAGAAGATGGTGGTAAAGCCTTGGTATCTGTTGACGGACGTCCGATGGGAACTCCTGTAGGTTCCTATCGCATCAATGTAGAGCAGGAAGTGATACGTTTCCTTATTCCAGATTAAACTTCTATCTATTATAAGTCAAAGGAAAAGACGCATCTTATCCACAAACCGAAATGCTTTTCAGCTTTTCCTCATCATTGATGGCAATACGGCGACCATCAAGAATCACCAATTCCTCCTCTGCAAAAGCAGACAAAGTACGGATGGCATTACATGTTGCCATACTTGACATACTGGCAAGATCTTCTCGACTCACCCGGATATTGAGGGTTTTCCCGTCGCTCTCTGTACCGTATTTTTCCTTTAGGCGCAATAATGCTTCAGCCAATCTGCCACGTATATGCTTTTGTGTCAAGTTGACAGTCTGTTCATCGGCACGTCCTAAGAGATTGGCCAGATGTTTGATAAAACATATCGCCAACTGATTATTTTCCGTAATAAGATATTTGACAACGGATATAGGAATAAGACCAAGTTGCGAAGCTTCGATAGCTGATGCCGATGTGGTATAGGCTTCATCCATAAATCCAGCACGATAACCGAAATAACTATGCGGTTTCACCATGCGAACTATCTGATGACGTCCACCAATTCCCTCTTTGAATATCTTCACTTTTCCTTTGATGAGACAAAACAAAGACGTTGGATTCTCACCTTCGGTATAGATCATTTCGTTTCGCTTGTAGTCCTTCAACGTGATATGATCTATGAGATACTGACGTTGTTCATCAGTAAGTGGTGCCCAAAGATCCGTGAGGACTTTGGCTATAACAGGGTCATCTATATTTTTTCCCTCTATAATCATGTTAGTGTTGTTTATCGTGATCGAAACATTGTCCTTTGCATGCAAAGTTAATTGAAATCATGGAAAAAACAAAAAGAATATAAAGAAAAACGAATACTAATAGGTACTTTTACCGATGATATGGGTTAAAATTCTATGAATTTGCAAAAAAAACTATCTTTTATTTTGTAGAGACAACTAAATTCAGTAACTTTGGAGAAATAAAACTCCATCGCATATATGATGGACGCCTATATAACATACAAAACTAACAAAACCTAAATAGGAACTATGAGTTATTTACGATTTGAAAAAGCAGTAATGACAAACCTGCAGGAGTCACTGCACCGTGAATTGCTGCGAACTAACCGTTCGGGTGCCTATAGCAGTTCGACTATTGCCGACTGCAATACGCGCAAATACCACGGTCTGCTCGTTGTTCCCGTACCAGAACTTGACGATGAGAACCATGTGTTGCTCTCTTCATTCGACTGTACGGTAATCCAGCACGGTGCTGAGTTCAATCTCGGACTCCACAAGTATCAGGGAAACAATTACAGCCCCAACGGTCACAAGTACATCCGCGAATTTACTTGTGATGTAGTGCCTACCATGATCTACCGCGTAGGCGGTGTGATTCTGAAGCGCGAAACTATTTTCCAGTGTTACGAAGACCGCATCCTCATCCGCTATACGCTTGTTGATGCCCACAGTGCCACTACTTTGCGCTTCCGCCCATTCCTTGCGTTCCGCTCGGTACGCCAGTTTACTCACGAGAACTCTGTTGCAAGCAGAGCTTATCAAGAGGTGGAGAACGGCATCAGCACCTGTATGTATGCCGGATACCCCGACCTTTACATGCAGTTTGATAAGAAAAACGAGTTTATCTTCAAGCCCGACTGGTATCGCGGTGTAGAATATCCGAAGGAACAGGAGCGCGGTTACGCTTCCAACGAAGACCTCTACGTGCCTGGCTATTTTGAGTTACCCATCAAGAAAGGCGAGAGCATTGTGTTCTCTGCATCTACATCGGCCATTAAGACCAGCAAACTGAAGAGTCTTTTTGAAAAGGAAATAGCTATCCGCCAACCTCGCGACAACTTCTACCATTGCCTCGTGGCATCAGCCCATCAGTTCCGCAATCGCCAGCCCAATGATGACCGTTACCTGCTGGCAGGTTATCCTTGGTTTAAGGCACGTGCACGCGATACATTTATAGCGCTGCCGGGACTCACCCTTGCCATAGGCGAACGCGACTACTTTGAGTTGGTGATGAAGACTTCAGAAAAAGGACTTCGCGAATATATGGAGGGCAAACCACTGACAGTGAAGCTCTACGAGATAGAACATCCCGATGTCCCCCTATGGTGTGTATGGACCATCCAGCAGTATGCCAAGGATGCCGGCCGCGAACAAGGCTATAAGATGTATGGCAAACTGGTACATGACATTGTAAAATATGTGATGGAAGACGGTCATGAGAATATGCACCTCGATGACAACGGACTGCTGTTCGCCAACGGACGTGACAAGGCCATCACCTGGATGAACTCTACCGCCAACGGTCGCCCAGTAGTGCCACGCTCTGGATATATTGTTGAGTTCAACGCGCTGTGGTACAACGCGCTCCGCTTCTGCGCTTCACTCGAAGCCGAATTTGGCGATGCTAAATTTGCCGAACAGCTCGAAGAATTGGCAGAACGCTGCAAAAAATCATTCGTTGACACATTCCTCAACGAATATGGCTATCTGCTCGACTATGTTGATGGCAATATGATGGACTGGAGCGTACGCCCGAATATGATCTTCCCTGTAGCTTTCGACTACTCTCCGCTTGACCAGAATCAGAAGAAGAATGTGCTCGACATATGCACTCGCGAACTGCTCACTCCAAAGGGACTGCGCTCGCTATCGCCCAAAAGCGGTGGATACAACCCCATGTATGTTGGTCCACAGGCACAACGCGACTATGCTTACCACCAGGGCACAGCATGGCCATGGCTTGAAGGATTCTATATGGAAGCCTGTTTGAAAATCTACAAGCGTAGCCGTCTCAGTTTCATTGAGCGACAGATGGTAAGCTATGAAGACGAAATGAACTATCATGCCGTCGGCACCATCAGCGAACTCTTCGACGGCAACCCACCTTTCAGTGGACGTGGCGCTATGGCTTTTGCCATGAATGTGGCTGAAATTCTGCGCACACTCAAGTTGTTGGAGAAATACACATACCAAAAGTAACTAACAGGAGGACAGAACTATGAAAGTATTAATGTTTGGATGGGAGTATCCTCCTCACGTGTATGGTGGACTCGCCACTGCTAACTATGGCATATCGCAGGGCTTGCATGCTCAGGGCGATATGGACATCACACTATGTTTGCCAAAACCTTTCGGCGATGAAGACCGCTCGGCATGCAACATTGTAGCTATGAATGCTGTGCCTATTGCATGGCGCGACGTCAATCGCGACTATGTAAGCCAGCGTGTAGGCAATATCATGGATCCCGATCTCTACTATCGTTTCCGTGACCATCTGTATGCCGACTTCAACTATATGCACGTCAACGACCTCGGTGCAATGGAGTTTGCAGGAGGCTATCCCGGCAATCTGCACGAGGAAATCAATAACTACTCGATTATTGCCGGTGTAGTGGCACGCACACTCGATTACGATATCATACATGCACACGACTGGCTGACTTATCCTGCCGGCATACATGCCAAGCAAGTGAGCGGTAAACCTTTGTGCATTCACGTACATGCCACTGACTTTGACCGATCACGCGGAAAAGTGAACCCCACCGTCTATTCTATCGAAAAGAACGGTATGGATCAGGCAGACTGCATCATGTGTGTATCAGAACTGACTCGTCAGACTGTCATCAACCAGTATCATCAGGATCCACGCAAGTGCTTCACGGTGCACAATGCCGTATATCCTCTGCCACAAGAATACGATGCCATCCCACGTCCCGACCATACTGGTCGCGACAAGGTGGTAACCTTCTTGGGACGTATCACCATGCAAAAGGGTCCGGAATACTTCGTTGAAGCTGCCAACATGGTCATTCAACGCACCCGCAACGTGCGCTTCTGTATGGCAGGATCTGGCGACATGATGGATGCCATGATTCAATTGGCTGCCGAACGCGGCATCGCCGACCGTTTCCACTTCCCTGGTTTCATGCGCGGTAAACAGGTTTATGAGTGTCTGAAAGACTCCGACGTATATGTCATGCCTTCTGTTTCCGAGCCGTTTGGCATATCGCCACTCGAAGCCATGCAGTGTGGCACTCCGACTATCATCAGTAAGCAGTCGGGCTGTGCAGAGATTCTCGACAACTGTATCAAAGTTGATTACTGGGACATCCACGCTCTGGCAGATGCCATCTACAGCATCTGTGCCAACGATTCACTCTTCAACTACCTCAAAGAGGAAGGCAAGAAGGAAGTTGACCAAATCACCTGGGAGAAGGTTGGCGCATGGATCCGCACCCTCTACCTCCGCACTTTAGGCTGGGAATAGTTACTTATCAATAACACAACAACAAACAATGAATAGATTATGAAAACCATTTGTTTATATTTTGAAATACATCAGATCACACATCTGAAACGTTACCGTTTCTTTGATATCGGTACCGATCACTATTATTATGATGACTACGAGAACGAGCGTACCATCTGCGACATTGCAGAACGCAGTTACATGCCCGCCCTCAATGCCATTGGCGAGATGATTCGCGACAACGGACAGATGTTTAAAGTGGCATTCTCCCTTTCTGGAGTCGGCATGGAGCAATTGGAAATGCACGCCCCACAGGTATTGGAGAAACTACAGGAACTGAACAACACAGGATGTGTAGAGTTTCTCGCTGAGCCTTATTCACACGGATTGTCATCACTTGCCAACGAAGAGACATTTGCCCTCGACGTCAAGAAGCAGTGCCAGAAAATTGAAGAATACTTCGGCAAACGCCCAACCGTATTGCGCAATTCATCACTCATCTACAGCGACGATATCGGCGCACAGGCTGCTGCTATGGGATTCAAAGGTATGCTCACCGAAGGTGCTAAGCACGTGCTCGGATGGAAATCGCCACACTACGTATATCATTGCGCCATGGCCCCCAACCTCAAATTGCTGCTGCGCGACGTGGAACTCTCTGACGATATTTCACTGCGTTTCAACAATTCTGACTGGGAAGGATATCCGCTCTTTGCCGATTCATATATAGACCGCATTGCTCGTTTCCCAGAAGAGGAACAAATCATCAATATCTTCATGGAACTCTCGGCACTTGGCATCGCACAACCACTGTCAAGCAACATTCTGGAGTTCATCAAGGCATTGCCCGCCTGTGCGAAAGACAAAGGCATCACCTTCTCTACACCTACAGAAATCTGCATGAAGGTGAAGAGTGTTGGTGCACTCGATGTACCCGATACGCTCTCATGGGTAGATGAAGAGCGCGATGTAAGCTCATGGCTTGGCAACGCTTTGCAGCGCGAAGCCTTCAATAAGCTCTATAGCGTGGCAGACCGCCTGCGCATTGCCGACGATCCAGGCATCAATCAGGACTGGGACTACCTCCAGGCAAGCAACAACTTCCGTTTCATGACCACCAAACCATCCAACGTTGGACTGGACCGTGGTTTCTATAGCGGACCATTTGATGCTTTCACCAACTATATGAATATACTTGGCGACTTCATCAACCGCGTCAATGCACTCTATCCTGCCGAAATCGACAATGAGGAATTGAATGCTTTGTTGACCACCATCCGCAATCAAGGAGATGAAATCGTATATAAAGACAAGGAGATTGCACGCTTGCACACACTGCTCGCAAAGTATGAAGATGGTAGCGAAAAGCCTGCTGCTAAGCCAGCTGCCAAAAAGGCACCAGCTAAAAAGCCGGCTGCTAAGACTACTGCAAAGAAGACTTCTAAAGCAAAAACCGCTACCGCTAAAAAGGCAGCCACAAAGACTACATCAAAGAAGTAATAGCGTGAGGGATTATATTTCCCACATAGTTGGTGTATTCTAACTCATAAAAAGCCAAACTCGTTGCACGTACAGATCGTGATGTGCAACGAGTTTTTCTTGTTGCTATAGATAAACACAAATCGGTCATTAGCATTTGCTTCATCCTTCGTAAGGCACAACGCTTTCATACGCACTTTTCAAGCATCACCGCTGACAGTTCGTGTTTCGTTAGCTCCATTACATGGCAACTTTTCTCGCCATGGGATAAATCAACCGAAGTCTGCCATTCTCATCAAGTTTGGCAGTTTCTCGTCGTGACTTCGATAGTTTCCCGTCGGCTTCTCGATCGACGTTCGTTGCTCTTTCGTTCGTTTTTTGCTTGTTCCTCGTTCGGTCCTCGTTCGGTCTTCGATAGACTAACGAATAACCAACGAGAGACGAACGAGAGACGAACGAGGACCTAACGAGAACCGAACGAGAAGTTAACGAGAACCGAACGATAACGGGTCGGGTGTCAAATGAAGACTCATGATCCTTCTGTTGTAACCAGTTGGGGTTGCTGAATGTACTGTTTGTAAACATAAATGCGCAGTTTTGGTTATTCGTTAAATGGTTTGTTGCAAAGCTACCATCTTGTTTAGGAAATCATCCTCAGGTAGGGCTGCAAAGATACAACATCACAAAACCCAAATGTCCATCTTTGTCACTCTTTGTCACTCTTTGAGCTATTTTTTAATTTTATTTAACTCATTTATATACTTTTTATACAAATTCTGTACGCAGTCACACTAAACACTTTTGATGAGAAATCAATAATCGATCAATAAGACAACATATCTTTTGCCGTTAATAAGGCAGAATCTATTACCGAATGGTCTGTAAATATCATTTACCGCGGTTTGAGTCTTTTTTTGATCAGTCAAAAATTTCTGCGTTTCAAATCGCCATAGTCCATGATGTTTCATTCAAAGTATTACAAATCCAGTTTTATAAGAAATACCAAATACAAATCCAAATTCCACCCAAACCTTAATAATCGATTTGGGTTTAGTATGTTCTTTGAACCATCTCTTTAGTAAGTCCCCACCTGTTCTATCAAGCAACCAACCGGAAATTAATGTCCAGACGAAGTAGTTTCTGGATATAATTCACGCTCTTTTGCCAACTTCTCACGAAGTTCCGTGAGATTGATTTTGTGGTGTGATTTCACTCGGTCAAAGCCCTGGCCATATACACCAACCACAGCCGATTGAGCCACAAAGGCATTGGGATCTATCTCATCGATGAGGTCGAAAATGAAACGCGACTCGCTCTTTTTAGCGATACAAAAAATCACCTTGATGTCTTTCTTCGTAAAGAAACCACTACCGTTGAGCACCGAGCATCCGCGGTCGGCTATCTGATTGATAGCCTCACCAATCTCTTGATACTTGTCGGAAATGATGAAAAACTGCACACTCTGACGTAGTGAGTTGACCATGTGGTCAACAACAAACGATATGACAAAGAGTAATACATAGCCATAGAGTACCTTTTCCCAGTCTTGCAACACCACATAGGAAGATGTGATGATGGTGAGGTCGCAGAACAAGATGATTTGTCCAAGCGACACATCACGATACTTATGTATCATGGCGGCTATCACATCCGATCCTCCAGTAGAACCTCCGGCAGAAAGTCCCAATCCCACACATGTGCCAAGGAATACGGCTCCCACCATACAGGCCATAAACTTCTGATCGGCAAGCAGATGAAAATCGGGTGGCATGATATTTTGCAATACCGTAGAGGCCACGGTAAAGATTACAACACCATAGATCGTTTTAGCACAGAAACGCCATCCCAAGATCTTCAGCGCCACAACGAGCAACAAGGCATTAAGCACAAAGAATGTTTCGTGGGCTGGAATACCCGTCCCCCAATAAACAATCGATGCTACACCAATGATACCACCTGTTGTGATTTCATTAGGCAACAGAAAGAGTTCCACACCAACGGCTCCCAATATCATAGCAAGGGTGAGCACACAATAGTCGCGCAGTTGGCGCAAGAATTTCCCTTTATTACTTTTAGAATACATAAGCAATAGCAGTTTTTTAGATTGGTTATGCTTTTTTTACTCGCATGCCTCAACGCGCTGGCAAGGTTTGCGTGATGTGCTGCTCACGATGACAGATGCGCACCTCTATGCCAAACTTGTCGTGAAGATGCTCAGCCAGATGTTGTGCTGAATATACACTACGGTGCTGTCCACCTGTGCAACCGAAACAAAACATCAATGATGTGAAGCCACGCTGCATGTAACGGCGCACATGGGCATCGGCAAGCCGATAGACGGAGTCGAGGAATGTCAGTATCTCACCATCGTCTTCCAAGAAACGGATGACCGGTTCGTCGAGTCCTGTCAACTGTTTGTAGGGTTCATAGCGACCGGGATTGTGAGTACTTCTACAGTCAAACACATAGCCGCCACCATTGCCACTCTCGTCTTCTGGTATGCCTTTGCGGTAAGAGAAACTATAGACCTTGACCACCAATGGTCCCTGAGAATCGTATTTGGAGAAAGTGGCAGGACCGTCTTGTGGATGCTGGCGGTAAGGGTTATGCGCAGTAGTCTTGTAGCCATCGGCTCTACTGGCTGTAAGTTCTATCTGCTGGAACTGCGGCAATTCTATCAGGCGCTGGAGCAGGTCGATGAGATAGGGATAGGGGAAATGTGCCACTTCCAACAGTTCTCGAAGATTCTGTATAGCGGGCGGTATGCTACTGATGAAATGCTGTTTGCGCTCAAAATAGCCGCGGAATCCATAGGCTCCCAACACTTGCAGAATGCGGAACAGCACGAAGAGAGAGAGTCGCTCTACAAAGTGGTGTGGTGTGGGTACCTCGGTAAACTGCTTCAGCGCGTTGTAGTATTCATAGACCATTTCGCGGCGCAGCTTATAGGGATATTTGGCTGACGCCTGCCACAGAAACGATGCCAAATCATAATAATACGGTCCACGACGTCCGCCCTGGAAATCAATAAAATAAGGATTGCCCTCGCTGTCGAGCATCACGTTGCGTGCCTGGAAATCACGATAAAGGAATGCATCACAACGCTCAGCTGTCAGGTCTTTGGCAAGCAGACGGAAGTCAGCCTCAAGCTTTAACTCATGAAAATCCAGTTCGGTAGCCTTGAGAAAACAATACTTGAAATAATTGAGATCAAACAACACACTATCCACATTGAATTCTGCCTGAGGATAACAATTGGTGAAATCGAGTCCTCTGGCACCCCGCATTTGGATGTTGGGCAACTGTCGAATGGTACGTTTCAGCAGTTCCTGCTCCTTCAACGTATATCTGCCACCAGCCTCACGTCCGCCACGAACGGCATCGAAAAGCGACACACTACCTAAGTCGGACTGCAAGTATCGGAGTTCGTCATCGCTAACTGCCAGAAGTTTAGGTACTGGCAATTGGCGCTGGGTAAAGTGCTGGCAAAGATAAACGAAGGCATGATTCTCATCGCGACTGGTGCCGATGCATCCCACCACCGATGTGCCGTCGGCAGCTGTCATACGGTAATACTCGCGATTGCTGCCTGCACCGGGCAGTTTTTCCACCTGTGCGGGTTCTTCTCCGCACCATTTACTATAGAGAGATATGAGTTGTTGCATGATGATTCAATAGATAAATATTATTGCAAGGTGAGGCCCATCAGTCCGACAACCACATCATTAGAACAAGTGCGGAGCGTGATGGAAGCCAGCGGTTTGTGGGATTTCAGCGGCATGCAGAGCATTTGGGCAGCCCCTCCGGGAATGTTACGTTGGGCGGGACCTCCGAGATGTAGAGCCTTGCCCAGGTTGCGACTCACAGTACCTGTGGCAAGTGAAACGCGATATGGTCGCGGCATGGGAGCACGGAAGGCCTTACCGTCGATATAATAGTCCTGATCTATAGGACACCAGTTGTCGGGATTGACCAGCGGCAGCGTGTCGGTCGTACCATCTGCATAATGCACCACTATCTCTGCATTGGTGATATGGGATTGCATGTGATTGGTCGAACCTGCCATCAGCAACCATGCCTTGGCTGCACGTCCCTTCAACGGAATGGTGACACTATCAGGATAGTTGTCCCAAAGCGAAGTAAACACGATGTTCTGTCCTTCGGCAGGAGTGGCAAAAGGTACGCCCATCATCACAAATTCGTCATTAACAATACTTGCACGGAAGGCGGTATCTACTATTTCCGGACAATAATCTGGATGACACCACTCTCCCACTCCCTGCACAGGTATCTGCAAGGTAGTATATGGCGGACGAGGTGTGCGATACTCCTGACGGAATATGTCTGTGACATTGGCATTATAATATGGAGTCAGCCGCTGCTTGACAAACTTACGGTCAAAGGTTGGTTCGTCAATGGGTGTTGCATCGGGAATTGTGACTGCTTCATGAAGTTCTACATCGGGCAACCGAACCGGTTCTTCCACGGTCAGCACCTGATGCTGTTCGGTAGTGCCCTCTACATCGCGATAGAGCCCCCCACCCATATTCACTCGCAGCACAATCTTCAAGGGTTTGCTGAAATGCTGATCAACCTCTATCATCACTTTTCTACCCATACGGCGGTAGGTATAGGAGAGATAAGGTGTATTGACCGAAGCATGATCCCACGATGAGGGAAAGCCCGGACGGATGATACATTTTCCGAAGAGAGCTTGTGGCTGTATGCCGAAAAGTCCCTGTAACAGCGTGCGCGAGGAAATACCGATACAATCGCCGAAATCGCGGTAACACTCACCTCGTGCAGCATCATATTTACTGATTTGTCCGAAGTTGGCAGGACTTTGTCCCTCGTACATTTGGTCGATAATATTGCCCATCATCAGTCGATAGGCAGCATCTGTCCTGCCGGCTTGATAGTAGGCCAACGCCGTATGCATCACCTCGGCAGCCGCTACATTATTGATACTCCAGTCGTAAGGTTGCCAGTTGGTGGTGGCAATAGTAGCATAATCACCACGCACAGGAATATGTGGAATGGCATGATCCACATAGCGAGTGGCCCGATAGGCTTGTTCGGGCGAGCATGCGCCACAGTCGATAGGTGTATAGATGGACCATACGGCAGCACTCTCATGCTTGCGCTTCAGTCCCATCAAGTCTTCATATTCAGCCCAATGTCCTTTGTCTTCAAGCCAAAGGCGACTGTTCATGGCATCGAGAATGGCAGCCGCTTCCTGCTGATACGGTTTTGGATCGCGCCCTATGAGTTCTGCCATACGGGCAGCCAATAGGTTGGCGCGATAGTTATAGGCCGAGGAATGGGTGACTGCACCACCATTATAATATAAGGCATCTGAAGCCCAGATGCAGCAATAGGCATCATAGAGGTGGTCTCCGTCGGGGTCAAAGTTGCGTTTCTCCCATTCGAGATGTCGTTCCACCACAGGCCACATCTTTCGTATATAGGCTATATCGGCATTATATTGGAAGTGCCAGAGCAGTTCGTCGATATAGTTAAGATTCATGTCATAATGGTGCATCTGATCGTTGCGATTCGGATTCCGACAGATGTAACCATTGCTATACATGGGTGTTCCCCATCGTTTTTCTGCACGTGCAAGATGTTGTTTCTCATCTTGTGCAGGGTGCGATTGCGTTGCTGATACTTTGTTAACCTGACTACGGGCATAAGCATCAAAATGTGAGCGTGCACGATCATTCCATCCCAGCACATCGCCGAGGTATCCGGCACGCCATCCTGCCAGCGGCATTCGCCAGCCTACACAGCCATGCAACCATGTTTGTCCATCCCAATCACCATCGGCAGCCATCACAAGTGCGCCACCCAAAGTATTGATATAAGGATCAGGAGTGTCGAACGTCACACGCGAAGCCATCTTCTGATTATAAGCTACGGCTTCGGCAAAGAGTTGTGCTTGTTGGTCGGGCGACATGTTGACCACTTTGTCAAGCATCACCACAACATATACGGGAGAGGAATTGGGACATTTCACCACCTGTCGGTCGGCATCATTCTGGGCTGCATCGAAGCAGTCACGACTATCCACACCCAGGTCGCCGTTACGATGCAGCTTCGGTTGTTTCACGCCGCTCAGCGTACAAGTCACATCAAGAGAATTGTCGCCAGACATCAGTCGCCACACGGCACCCTCTCGGTTGTGTAGCGCCACAACATCCACCAGCACATCAGTTTTTCCTAACCTCTTGTCGCGCAAGCGATAACTGCGCATACCATCAACATACCATGCTTTGCAATAAGCAACATTTTCAAGGTCGATACCATTGACTTTGAAAGCCACATGGCGATGATGCCCCTTCTTGGCAATAGCAAAGACAGGGCGATCGCTGGTCTCTATGCGATAGTCGGTAGGGCCACCATATAGGGCACGAGTATAACGGTTGTTGCCATTCTCGCAGACAAAGGCACGTCCTTCGGGCCGATAGTTTTGTTGGGCAACCATCGGCAACAGGCACAACCAAGATGCGACAAGCGCCAACCATCTATTCCTCATTTTCTTTCTCTTTACGTTCACGACGACGCTCCACCCATTGTTCTACGGCATATTCCGCAAACACCAGCAATATCATAATGCCAAGCGACATGCAGAAAGCCGACAGACGTGAAGTGGTCTGTCCATACACTATGAGATATATACCATAGGCTACTATAGCCTTGAGTATCCATATTAGCCAATTACTCTTATTCATATTGGGTACAAAGATACTATGAAGTGGGCGAAAAACAAAATAAAAGCCGTTTTATTTTAACCCCACCTGATGACATTAAAAAACCGGCTGTCATCTCGACAGCCGGTTTCAAAACAAACTACTTAAAAACTAATCTACTAAAACAAATCAAAAAAATATCTCTTATTTTCTAATAATCATATCATTTTGCGTTGATTTTAACTTTCAACGTTGCAAAGATAAGTGTTTTATAAACACGATGCAAATTATTTAGATAAAAAAACACTTTAAATTGATATAAATCAAACCGGGAGACTGAAACAACGTTCAATCTCCCGATTTTTGATATGTTTGGTTTACAAATTATTACATCATTCCGCCCATTCCTGGGTTGCCGCCCATTGGCATAGCAGGATGCTCTTCTGGTTTGTCAACGATAAGACACTCAGTAGTCAGGAACATGCCAGCGATAGAGGCTGCATTCTCCAAAGCTACGCGAGCAACCTTGGCTGGGTCAACAATACCGGCAGCACGCAGGTCTTCATACTTGTCAGTACGGGCATTGTAACCGAAGTCGCCCTTGCCTTCGCGTACTTTCTGAACAACCACAGCACCTTCACCGCCTGCATTGCGTACAATCTGGCGAAGTGGTTCTTCGATGGCACGCTCTACAATATTGATACCGGTCTGCTCGTCGGCATTCACACCCTTCACGTCTTTCAGTACGTCGAGTGCACGGATGTAGGTAGTACCGCCACCCACTACAACGCCTTCCTCAATGGCAGCACGTGTAGCGCAGAGTGCATCGTCAACACGGTCTTTCTTCTCTTTCATCTCAACTTCACTATTAGCGCCGACGTAAAGAACGGCTACGCCACCTGCCAATTTGGCCAGACGCTCCTGCAGTTTCTCTTTATCGTAGCTGCTGGTAGTGAGTTCGATTTCTTTTTTGATCTGTGCAATACGATCCTTGATATTCTCTTTGTCGCCAGCACCATTGACAATAGTTGTATTGTCTTTAGATACGGTAACCTTATCGCAAGTACCCAGCATGTCGAGGGTAGCCTGCTCCAGTTTCAAACCTTTCTCTTCGCTGATAACGACACCACCTGTCAGAATGGCAATATCTTCGAGCATAGCCTTACGACGGTCGCCAAAGCCAGGAGCCTTGACAGCGCAAATCTTCAAGCCACCACGCAGACGGTTTACAACCAATGTGGTCAAAGCCTCTGAATCGACATCCTCGGCAATAACGAGCAAGGGTCGTCCGCTTTCAGCAGCAGGCTGCAGGATGGGCAAGAAATCCTTGATATTGCTGATCTTCTTATCGTAGATGAGCACGTAAGGATTCTCCATGATACACTCCATCTTGTCTGAATCGGTTACGAAATAGCCTGAGAGGTAACCGCGGTCGAACTGCATTCCCTCTACAACACCGATGTGGGTATCGCGACTCTTAGACTCTTCAATGGTGATGACACCATCTTTAGATACTTTGCGCATAGCGTCGGCAAGGAGTTTACCGATTTCCTCATCGTTGTTAGCACTTACTGTGGCAACCTGTTCAATCTTGTCGTAGTTGTCGCCAACCTGCTCAGCGCTCTCCTTGATGTGGTCAACCACGGCTTTCACAGCCTTGTCAATACCGCGTTTCAAATCCATAGGATTGGCACCTGCGGTCACGTTTTTCAGACCTTCGGTCACAATAGCCTGAGTGAGAATGGTGGCAGTAGTTGTTCCATCACCGGCATCGTCACCAGTCTTAGAAGCAACACTCTTTACCAGCTGAGCACCTGTGTTCTCAAATTTATCTTCGAGTTCGATTTCCTTAGCTACCGTAACACCGTCCTTGGTGATCTGTGGAGCGCCAAACTTCTTCTCGATAACCACGTTGCGTCCTTTAGGACCGAGGGTTACCTTTACTGCATTAGCCAACTGATCGACACCGTTTTTCAACAGGTCACGAGCTTCAATATTGAATTTAATATCTTTTGCCATAATGTTTATTCCTTATTCTTTTATTATTATCAATTGCTTATTTTTCGATAATGGCGAGCACATCGCTCTGGCGCATCATCAGATATTTTTCACCTTCAAACTCAAGTTCGGTACCACTATATTTGCCATAAAGCACTTCGTCGCCGGCTTTCAGAATCATCTCTTCGTCCTTAGTGCCTTGTCCAGCAGCAACAATTTTACCGTGGAGAGGTTTCTCTTTAGCTGTATCAGGAATGATAATTCCACCAATCTTTTCTTCTGCGGGTGCGGGCAATACCAGCACGCGGTCACCTAATGGTTTAATGTTCATCATAATCTTTATCTGTTTTAAAGTTAAATTTCTTCTGTCAGTCAATATGCCAAAAGTGTGCCATTCGTCAAAGACTGACACATTGTCACACTTCCACTCCGTGTATGACTGCCACAAAGAAGCAGGGAATCATATATAAATAAGGTGTAAGACTGATGTGAGCACAACTTCTGCCACAATTTTTAATGATGCTTATGACATTTTTGATGTTCGGGATGCGTTCGGGATGCGTTCGGGATGTTGCCATCTTTATATGTAGCGAGATTATTAAGTAAGTCCGATGTAAGTCCCAAGTAAGTCTCAAGTGAGTCCCCAAAACTGACAGACAATAATGGGAAATAGATGGGAGAACAAAAGGGGAAATAAAAGAAAAACGGGGTTTTTCTTTGTATTTCGCTCGGTTTGCACTACCTTTGATGCAAAGCACCTTAGGTAGGCGGCACCTCGGAAATAAAAGAAAAACGGGGTTTTTCTTTGTATTTCGCTCGGTTTGCACTACCTTTGATGCAAAGCACCTTAGGTAGGCGGCACCTCGGAAATAAAAGAAAAACGGGGTTTTTCTTTGTATTTCGCTCGGTTTGCACTACCTTTGATGCAAAGCACCTTAGGTAGGCGGCACCTCGGAAATAAAAGAAAAACGGGGTTTTTCTTTGTATTTCGCTCGGTTTGCACTACCTTTGCAACGAAATGTGTACTATCGGATTTTATTCAAAAGACAACAAACCATATCAAAACAATAAATTATGAAAGATTTTATTAAATACGTAGGCGCAACCATAACCGGAATCGTCATGCTTTCTGTTATCGTAGGCATATTGGGTGTTATCTCGCTGGTCGGCCTTGCCGCAAGCACCGCATCAACCGTTCAGGTGAAAGACGGTTCAGTATTCACCCTTGTGCTCAAGAACAACATTGATGAACGCGGCACAGACAATCCGATAGGATTTCTGAATGGCAGCGATACCACTATCGACGGACTCAACGACATTATAAGTGCTATCCATAAAGCAAAAGACAACGAGAACATCAAAGGTATCTACATTCAGGCAGACGGAATGGCAACAGACTCGCCAGCATCACTCCATGCCATTCGCGAGGCATTACTCGACTTCAAGAAGAGTGGTAAATGGATCATCAGTTACTCCGACGGATACAGCCAGAGCGAATACTACCTCTGCTCGGTGGCTGACCAGATTCTGCTCAACCCACAAGGTCAGATTGGTTGGCACGGACTGGCTGCCGAACCCGTATTCTACAAAGATTTGCTCGCTAAGTTTGGCGTTAAGTTTGAACTCTGCAAAGTAGGTAAATACAAGAGCGCACCAGAGCAAGTGACTGCCGACGGCATGAGCGAAGCTAACCGCGAACAGGTGACTGCCTATGTGACAGGCATATGGAAGGTAATGCTCAAAGACGTATCTGCCAGCCGTAAGATTTCTACCGACTCGCTCAACGCATACGCCGATCGTTTCATGGATTTGGCCGATGCACAGGAGCTCATCAAACTGCGCCTCATCGACAAGACCATGTATGCTGATGAAGTGAAAAACGTCATCAAGAAACGCCTCGACATCGATACCGACACCGACATTCCACAACTCAGCCTGGGCGATATGCTCAATGTGGAGGATAAGAAAAATCGTGGCGACAAGGTTGCTGTCTATTATGCTTATGGAGATATTGTAGATGAAGACAACAGCAATCCCATGAATCCACAAACCTGTATCGTGGGAAAAGATATGTGTAAGGACTTGGAAGAACTGGCCGACGACGACGATGTGAAAGCAGTAGTGCTCCGAGTCAACTCACCTGGTGGTTCTGCCTATGCTTCAGAACAAATCTGGCACGCAGTTACCAAGTTGAAAGCCAAGAAACCCGTAGTGGTTTCCATGGGCGGATACGCAGCATCGGGAGGCTATTACATCAGTTGTGCAGCCAACTATATCTACTCCGATCCCACTACCATTACCGGCTCTATCGGTATCTTCGGCATGTTCCTCAACTATAGCGAACTGATGAAAGACAAGCTCGGCATCAAGTTTGACGAGGTAAAAACCAACAAACATGCCAACTTCGGCACACGTTCACGATTCTTTAACGCAGAAGAGATGGCTATCCTCGACAAATATATCGGCAAAGGCTACGAACTCTTCCGCAAACGTGTGGCTGACGGACGCAAGATGTCCGTAGCCCAAGTGGAGCAGATTGCACAAGGCCGTGTATGGCTGGGCAACGACGCCCTGAAGATTCATCTCGTAGATGGAATCGGTTCGCTCGACGACGCTGTCAAGAAAGCCGCCCAACTGGCAAAGCTCGACGAATATTACGCCAGCGAGTATCAGACTCCAAGCAGTTGGTATGAAACCCTTCTGGCATCGGCAAGTGGCAATAGCGGCAGCTATCTCGACGAACAAATGCAAGCCACTTTCGGCGAACTCTACGAGCCGCTCCGCTACATCAAGCAGGTGGAAAACATGAGTAAGATACAGGCTCGTCTGCCCTATTTCCTTACTATTCGATAATTACACCTAATATAATATATGAACGCAAGAGGGAATTTCATCCGCATCAACAAATGGCTACTTCCGCTGAGCTGGCTTTACGGACTCGGTGTGAAGCTTCGCAACATGGCCTTTGAGATGAATCTGCTGAAAAGCCGATCGTTTGACATACCCGTCATCTCGGTGGGCAATATCACTGTTGGCGGTACAGGAAAAACCCCTCACGTGGAATATCTTATCGAACTGCTGAAAGACCATTGCAAGGTGGCAGTACTCAGTCGTGGATACAAGCGTAAGAGCAAAGGATTTGTCTTGGCAGACAACGACACACCGATGAAGCGCATCGGCGACGAACCGTTTCAGATGAAAAGGAAATATCCCGACATCACCGTGGCAGTTGACAAAAAGCGTTGCCACGGCATCGACCAACTGACAGAGCTCAACAAGGCTGATGTCATCCTGCTCGACGATGCGTTCCAGCACCGTTACGTGCAACCAGGCATCAATATCCTCTTGGTGGATTACCATCGTCTGATTATCGACGACTGCCTCTTGCCTGCAGGCAGACTGCGCGAACCGTTGTCTGCCAAAGACCGCGCTGATGTTGTCATCGTGACAAAATGTCCTAAAGACATGAAACCGATGGAGTATCGCGTGACCAACAAGATGATGCAGCTCTATGCCTACCAGTCGCTCTATTTCACCTCGTTGAAATACGGATCGCTACGCCCCATGTTCGGCGGACAGGACAAACAGAATCAGGGCAAACGACCACTCGAAAGCATCAAAGCCGACGAACACATTCTGTTGCTCACCGGTATTGCATCGCCCAAACAGATGATACAGGACTTAAAGCCCTACACCACGCACCTGACTCCGCTGACCTACAGCGACCACCATCAGTTCAAAAGCAAAGACATTCAGCACATCAACAACACCTTCGAACAACTGCCGAAACCACGTCTGCTCATCACGACAGAGAAAGACGCAGCCCGTCTGTACGACGTTGAAGGACTAAGCGGAGAAGTAAAAAACAATATGTATATACTCCCTGTAACCATCAGCTTCATGCTGGACCAGGGCGAAATGTTTAACAAATACATCATCAGCTATGTACGAAAAAATTCAAGAAACAGCATCCTGGATCAAAGAAAGGATGACCGCAAATCCCACAACAGCGATCATTCTGGGAACAGGACTCGGACAATTAGCTTCCGAAATAACTGATAAATACGAATTCCCATACAGCGAAATCCCCAATTTCCCCATTTCTACCGTAGAAGGCCACTCTGGCAAACTCATCTTCGGCAAACTGGGCAACAAGGACATCATGGCCATGCAAGGACGCTTCCACTTCTACGAAGGCTATTCGATGAAGGAAGTAACGTTCCCCGTACGCGTCATGTACGAACTGGGCATCAAGACGCTTTTCGTGTCAAATGCAGCCGGAGGCATGAACCCACAGTTCAATATCGGTGACCTCATGATCATCACCGACCATATCAACCTGTTCCCCGAACACCCCTTGCGCGGAAAAAACTTCCCCACCGGACCTCGCTTCCCAGACATGCACGAGCCATACGACCTGCAACTGGTGGCAGAAGCTGATAAAGTGGCAGCAGAAAAAGGCATCAAAGTGCAGCATGGTGTATATATCGGCGTACAGGGTCCCACCTTTGAAACACCTGCCGAATACCGCATGTTTGCCAAGATGGGCGGCGACGCCATCGGCATGAGTACCGTCCCCGAAGTAATCGTAGCCCACCATTGCGGCATCAAGACCTTCGGTGTGAGCGTCATTACCGACCTTGGCGGCTTCGACGATCCCGTTGAAGTAAGTCACGAAGAAGTACAGGAAGCAGCCAACAAGGCACAGCCTTTGATGACCGAGATCATGCGTGAAATGATTAACAGAGCATAAACAAATACATGGAAATAGCAAAACTGGGTGAATTTGGACTGATCGACAGACTGACCAAAGACATCAAACCACAGAATGAATCAACAAAGTACGGCGTAGGCGATGACTGCGCCGTACTCAGTTACCCCAACAGCGAAGTACTCGTCACCACCGACATGCTGATGGAAGGCGTACACTTCGACCTCACCTATATAGATTTAGAGCACCTTGGCTACAAGTCTGCCATGGTCAACATCAGCGACATCTTCGCCATGAACGGCACCCCACGCCAACTGACCGTCAGTCTGGCAGTAAGCAAGCGCTTCACCGTGGAAGATATGGAACAGTTCTACAACGGACTGCGCCTGGCATGCGACAAATGGCATGTGGATATCGTAGGAGGCGACACCACCTCATCTTATACGGGCCTCGCCATCTCCATCACCTGTATCGGCGAAGCCAAGAAAGAGGATATCGTCTATCGCAACGGAGCCAAAGAGACCGACCTGATATGTGTCAGCGGAGACCTCGGCGCAGCCTATATGGGACTGCAACTCTTAGAACGTGAGAAATCTGTTTACTATTCACAAGTTGACGAAGCCAAGCGCAAAGGCGATAAAAAGGCATTGGAGAGTCTGGCTCAGTTCCAGCCCGACTTTGCCGGCAAAGAATATCTGCTCCAGCGCCAACTGCGCACCGAGGCACGCGGCGATATTATCGAAAAGCTCCGTGCTGCCGGCATACGCCCCACAGCTATGATGGATATCAGCGATGGACTGTCGAGCGAACTGATGCACATCTGCAAGCAAAGCCATGTGGGATGCCGTATCTTCGAGAAGCAGATCCCCATCGACTATCAGACTGCGGTAATGGCAGAAGAACTCAACATGAACGTGACCACCTGCGCACTCAACGGCGGCGAAGACTATGAATTGCTGTTCACCATTCCTATTGGTGACCATGAGAAAATCCAGGCCATCGACGATGTTCGCCTCATCGGACACATCACAAAGGATAGCCTCGGACAGGTGCTTGTGACACGCGATGACCAAGAATTTCCACTAAAAGCGCAAGGTTGGAATCCACTGCAATAATGGCAAAATAAGCGCAAAAACGAAGGTAAATGGAGGCAAAAAGGGCGAAAGTTCTTAAAATTCGTTAACAAATAGCACTTTTTTATGCGGTTTGTTTGGTATATCAAAATTATGTAGTACCTTTGCAACCGCAAACGAAAGGATTGCAAAACCGAATATGGTGCCTTAGCTCAGTTGGTAGAGCATCGGACTGAAAATCCGTGTGTCCCCGGTTCGATTCCTGGAGGTACCACTCCTCCTTTCATTTAAGCCCCTGTTCAACATTTAGTTGGCAGGGGTTTTACTTTTCTACATATCGTACTCGCGCTCGAGAATAAAAAGAAATTTGGGCATTTCTTTTCTATTCTGCTCGCTTATTCGTACTTTGGCGCTAAAGCGTCCAAGGTACTCGCGCTCGAGAATAAAAAAAGAAATTTGGGCATTTCTTTTTTATTCTGCTCGCTTATTCGTACTTTGGCGCTAAAGCGTCCAAGGTACTCGCGCTCGAGAATAAAAAAGAAATTTGGGCATTTCTTTTTTATTCTGCTCGCTTATTCGTACCTTTGTCGGCGGATAAACGAACTAACAAACAAAAAAGAAAGTAAAAACCAATGGGAATCATCATAGGCATTGACGTGGGCATATCGACCACCAAGATTGTTGGACTGCACGAACAACATGTTCTTTCACCCATCCGCATTACTGCGGTCGATCCCGTCACATCACTCTACGGAGCTTTCGGAAAGTATCTTCACGACAACAACATCAGTCTCAGCGACGTTGAACAAGTCATGGTGACTGGTGTGGGATCGGCATATATCGACGGACCCGTCTATGGATTGCCAACAGGCAAGACCGACGAATTCATTGCAGATGGCTTGGGCGCACGCTTTGAAAGCGGTCTCTCGAAAGCCATTGTAGTATCGATGGGCACAGGAACCAGCTTTGTGCAATGTGATGGCGATGAGATCCGACACATCGGAGGTATTGGTATCGGAGGTGGAACCGTACAGGGTCTATCGCGTGTGATGCTCAACACAAGCGATCCGAAACAGATTTCGAGTCTGGCACTCCGTGGCGACATCCGCAACATCAACTTGCTCATCGGCGACATCTCTAGTCGTCCTTTGCCCGGCCTCCCCATGAATGCCACCGCATCGCTATTCAGCAAGGCACAGTATGACGCGCCACGCGAAGATATTGCCCTTGGCATTATCACCATGGTATTGCAGAGCATCGGTTCTGCGAGCATTCTTTCCGCCCTCAACACGGGCATCAAAGACTTTGTACTGATAGGCAATCTGACGCTCTACCCCCAATGCAAAGAGATTTATCCTATGCTGGAAAAGCTCTACAACGTGCGTTTCCACATACCGAAATACTCTGAATTTTGTACTGCCATCGGTGCTGCGCTCAACTTCAGACAGCAACTCGGCAAATAGAAACTGTTAGATATCAGTATTTTAAGTTCTATTCTGCCATTTGACAAGCGACTGTGGTGCTACAGAAAGGAGCACCTGAAGTGCTTACATAAAATTCAGTTTTCAGAAAAATTTCGACCACTCGACCACCAATCCGTGTATCGCGCTGTCATTCAGCGCAATATGCGGTGGTCGATTGCTTGAAATTCAGGATTATCGACCACCCATCGACCACCAGTGCAACGATGTGATGTGCACGAATCAGCCTAAAGAATGATGCTTTTCAATGTGGAATTACTATTGTTTTCGGCAAAAGAGCAGAGCTGAGTTACTTTTGTCCTTTCAAGACGTGGTTGATTATGTGCATTCATATCCGCAGGGCGATGCCCTGGGCTAAGGAAACCATTGGGCTTTCAGCCCGCCTTTGCTTGTTTGGTTATTAACACATCTTTAGTTGTTGGGTATTAGCCCGTCGTTAGTTGTTGGGTTACTAACGCCCCGAATGGGGCAAAATCTTCATAGCCCAGGGTAACACCCTGGGGTGTATGATTTTATTTAGCCTACGTCCTGTAAGGACAAAAGTAAAGCGTGATCCTATTTTCCTTATAAAATACTATCGTTTATCAGCACTTTGACAAGCCTTGATAACACCTTTATCAAATATTGGATAACACCTTTTATCAAACGTTGGATAATACTTTTATCAAACGTTGGATAATACTTTTATCAAACGTTGAAAACACCTTTATCAAACGTTTGAAAACACTCTTGCCAAACGTTGGGAAACACTCTTGCCAAACGTTGGGAAACACTCTTGCCAAACGTTGGGCAATACTTTTGCCAAAGGTTTGGAAATGTCTGACAATACGTATATTGGGCTGAGATGTAAAAATTCGACAAATTTTGACGGTGGTCGATAGATGTTCGAATGGTGGTCGAAAACACCCTATGAAACGATATTCGACCACCAGCTAAACCGTTGTACCACATAGTTTTACACAGACCTGGTGGTCGAGTGGTCGATTTTTGCGAAAGACGCGCGTGCGCGTACGTAAGAGCAACGAGGTTTGTCCGACAGCGTCAAACAAACCTCGTCGTTGTGTCACGGTTTCGGAAAGGCGAAAAAAAAACTTCCATGCGCTCAACCGCCGACCTCCTATGGCCTTGATGCTATTCCAGATTGTCGATGGTGATTCCATCAAACTCAGTCATAAACGACATGATGCGCGACTGATAATGGTTGCGCTTCACCTTCAAGCGAACGGTGGCGGTATATGTTTCAGCATCTTGTGAGCGATGAGTTTTCATTTCATAAGCCAACACCTCAGCGTGTTCGCGACCGATAGAATCGAGCACTTCGCGTATTCCCTCACGTGTCGGAGCAGAGAAGGTCAGCGAAATTTGCTTCGCACCGAATCGGTTGTGCAAGATGCTGACACCTTCCAAGCACAACAATACGAGAACCGTAGAAACCGTTGCCAGCAGGTAGAGTCCCGATCCGCAAGCCAATCCGATGGCAGAGGTTACCCACAGCCCAGCCGCTGTAGTCAGTCCGCGCACCACATGGCGCTGGAAGATGATACATCCGGCACCTATAAAACCGATACCGCTGACCACCTGTGAGGCAATGCGCGAAGGGTCGAGGCGCACCACTCCGCCCACCACATCTTCGTAACCATATTTAGACAGTATCATGAAGATGGCAGCACCAAGCCCTACAAGGAAGTGGGTTCTGAATCCTGCTTCCTTTGCCCGGTATTCACGTTCTATACCGATGGCACCACCCAGCAGGGCTGCCAACAAAATGCGGATGATAAATGCTTCGTTCATAGTTTTATGATTTAGAGTTCTATCGTTTAGTTCTTCAATTCACAAACGACTTGTTTGCCCATTTAAAGGCATTCCATCGTCTGACAAACAGTATGCCGCGGATATTCTCGTCGAGCACAAAGGCAAACCACATGCCCACCAGTCCGAAGCCAAGCGTGATGCCCAGCAGATATCCGAACAGCACCCCCACAGCCCATTGCACCACAAGACCGAGGTAGAAGGGATAGAGGATGTCGCCAGTAGCCCTCAGCGTATTGGTCGCCCAGATGTTGACACACTTACCCACTTCGAGCAGCACATCGACCCAGAAGCAGGTACATACCAGTTTGGCGATAGTGGGATTGTCGGTCAGACAGTCGGCAATAAACGGTCCGCAGAGTGCACAGAGCACCGAGAACGACAGTGTGACGAGTGCTCCCCTACGCCAGGAGAAGCGTCCAACTTGGTATGCCGCCTGTGTTTTTCCCAATCCTGTCAGATGTCCCACCATGATGCTGCTTGCCTGGGCAATGCAGATGGCATACATATAGACAAACATCACCACATTGACAATATAGGTGCGGGCAGTCAGTTCGTCATTGCCCAGCATATTGATGAAATACAGCAAGGTGAGCTGCTGCAGGTTGTAGGATATGTTTTCGCCAGCCGATGGCATGCCAATCTTCAGCAGATTGCGCAACTCGTGTGTGGGGAAATGAGCAAAGAGTTTTTGAGGCACATAGGTAAACAAGCGCCAACGCAGTATGACCACCAACAACACCATAGCCACTACTCGCGATATGCTTGTAGAGATGGCAGCACCCTCGGCACCCATTTCGGGCATGCCAAACTTACCGAATATCAATATATAGTTGCCCATGATGTTGAGCACATTGACCACCCCCACCACCATCATTGGCGGAACGGGCATCTTGGCAGATCGCAGAATGGTGCTCACCGTGGTGGAAATCGCCTGTGTGAAAGCCATTCCGCCCACTATCTGCATATACGGGCGACCATACACCATCAGTTCGGGACGCAGTCCCATGAGTGTCAATATCGAGTCGGCACCGAGAAACAGCGTCAGGCTGACAGCTATTCCCACCACCAGATTGAGTGCCAAAGCCACTATGCCAACTCTGATAAACTTCTCTTCGCGTCCTGCTCCGAGATACTGTGCACACAGCACAGAAGTGCCGGCATTGATAATAGTGAAGAGCAGAAACACCAACGAGAGTATCTGGTTATCTACTCCTACTGCTGCTACAGCCGCATCGCTATACTGGCTGAGCATGAAAGTATCGACGCCTCCCAAGAGAAAAGTCAGTAGGGTTTCCAGCAGAATGGGTCCCACGAGGTGGTTGACGTCACGTTTGAAATTGTAGTGTATCATGTGTATTTGTTATCCAAATTAAAGTCATGCGGTTGCTATCAACCCGTCACAGCGACTTTTCTGCCAAACCATCGGTCGATAATCAGCGCCAAGGCACCGTCGCCCGTCACATTGCAGGCAGTGCCGAAACTATCCATAGCGATATAAAGGGCTATCATCAGTGCCAACGACTGCTGGTCGAATCCCAGCATAGACTGTAGGATGCCCAATGCTGCCATAATGGCTCCACCCGGCACACCCGGTGCGGCAACCATCGTAATGCCCAGCATCAGTATGAATCCTATCATGCCTTGCATGTCGTAGTCTATATGCTGCATCATCATCAGCGCCATGGCACATGCCACAATCTTCAATGTGCTACCCGACAAATGTATCGTGGCACAAAGGGGCACCACAAAGCCGGCAATACCCTCACCCACCCCATTGGCTATGGTCTGCCGGAGTGTCACAGGAATGGTTGCTGCCGACGATTGTGTGCCGAGTGCGGTAAAATAGGCAGGCATCATGCGCATCAGCAGCCGCAACGGATTCCTATGGGTCAGCAGTCCTGCTACGGCATATTGCAAGAGCAGCAATACGACGTGCATCACGAATATCACGCCGATAATCTTCACAAAGACTGACAGCACCCGGAACACTTCGCCCGAATGGGTCATGTTGAAGAATATGCCGAATATATAAATAGGTAGCAGCGGCAATACCACCACCTGTATGGTCTTGGTGATAATCTGTCTGAATTCGGTGAAAACATTCTTCAGCGTTGCCGTGCCCTGATAGGCTATGCCCAAGCCGAGTGTAAACGCCATGACCAATGAGGTCATCACAGCCATCGGCGGTGTGATGCTCACGGTGAAATAAGGTTCCTGCTGTTTCGCCTCGTTGATCGATGTCCATTCTATCTGATCGGAGATGAGCGAAGGGAATACCGCCTCGCTAACGCCATACGATAACAGTCCGGAACATACCGTTGCGCCATAGGCGAGCAATGCCGTGACCACCAGCAAGCGACCAGCCTCCCGTCCGATATCGGCAATGGCAGGTGTCACCAGTCCCACAATGATCAGGGGAATGAGGAATCCCAAAAACTCGCTAAACAAGCCATTGAAAGTCACAAAAACGCGTACTGGCATTTCTGGCGACACCATACCGCCAGCAATACCCAGTGCCATGGCTATCAATATCCGTGGCAGCAATCCAATCTTCATCTTTTTCATAGTCGAAAAGCTAAAGGTCATATATCTGTCATGAGGTTATCTGTGTTATTCTTGCAAAAATACGCAAACTTATTGAAACTGCCAAAGAAATGGTTAATAATCTCCGTAGATCTATGACTTTGACGGACCATGACGTTGCTGTGCTGTGGTGTGGCTGGCAGCGTGTGGCTTTGTCTCATGCATCACCATCATACTGCACCATTCATCTCTACACCAACGTTATCACAATAGTCATGCAACATCATTGGCCGCTGTCAGCATCTATTGTGTATCATAATTCATCTGTCTATCCAAGACAAAATTACAGACTTATTACCATTTTCTAACAGTTTACCCCGAGAAACCGTTAAAATAGTATAATATTAAGCCATATATCGCAGTGTTAGTATAAATAGTGTAAAAAAACAAAAGTTTTCCAGTCTATTTGACAAACCTATCAATAATTATCTTAAATTTGTAGCCACAAAATAAACTTAAATACAATAACCAAAAACATATCACTCACTAACACATTACAATTATGAAAAGAACTCATTTTTATTTTATCACAAGTATTCTACTTGCCCTCTTTACCTTTGCCATATCGTCATGTAGTGATGACGACAAGATAGAGGTCGTTAATATGATAGTAGAAATAGACTCAGAACCTGTTATTTTTTACGACATCGTTACAAAAGAGGAACCTGGCATGTGGGTAAGAGAGGAAGGCAAAAAGAATTGGAACAAGTGGCCTCAAGATCGTATTAAAGGTTTTTCGTTTGAGGAAGGTTATTACACTAAATTACAAATAATCAAGAAGATTGACCATAACTACGATGGCTATGACGGTGGATCTTCAACCAGCTATCAGCTGCAAAAGATACTCGAAAAGATACCATCGGAATCGATAAGAAACAAATAGTCACTCATAAAAGAACAGCACCATGGTCTGTGATACACTGGCAACCTTTATCATTTCTGCCTATATGGGAGCCGCTGGCGATTGCGCGGCTCTCTATCAGGGGCAGGTTGAAACTTCGATTTCACATGCGACCTGGACTACCCATCCTTACTGGAATAGTGACTCATTTCAACTAGGAAACATCTGCTATGATGGTAATGTCTATACCTTTGTACCTATGCGCTACAATATCATGGACAACCAACTTGCTGTTGTTGCACCAGACAGCAAACTCTCTATAGTTCCTAATCAGGACAAAATCAAATGGTTTGAACTTGATGGCAACCACTTTGAAAGAGAGCATGAATGGTTCATGCAGGTTGTGTATCAGGGCAGTCATGCTTCGCTATTGCTCAACAAAACCAAGCAAAACTATGGTGATGTAGAAATCGATCGGCGTTCCTATCATCAGATAAAGACCATTGACAGATATTACCTGCGATTGGCAGACGGATCCTTACACGAGGTAAAAGGGTATAAATCGCTGCGCCGGGCAGTACCGGCATACCGCAATGAGTTGCGACAGTATAAGCGCAAACACAATATAGGATTCTGGCAGAGCGTCAGACTGGAAAGTCTGAAGAGCTGTACGGAGTTTTTGGATGGCCTGATGGCAAGCCGTGAACCCAAGGCGCACCCCGAAGATACGACCTATACCGTCTCGGTAAATCCTACAGCGCCATGGGACAGCATGTCCATCAGTATGGCTGATGCAGCAGCGGTGCCAGTCTTTCAGGCATACGCTTCGGGCAGCACCCACCGTTTGAATTACAGCGATGAGAAACAGATAAAGCCGGGAACCGCAGGCATCACACCTCTTAATACCCAGCGAGAATACGAAATGCTCAAAGAGGTAGAGGTGTTAGGCATGCGCAAGAAGCAGTCGCAACAGTATAGCGGTGTAGAGTCGTTCCACCCCTCGCTACTTCGCAATGTCCCATTAGTCATGGGAGAAACTGACGTCTTGAAACTAGCATTGAAGTTGCCGGGAGTTGCCTCAACAGGCGAGGCTGGCAGCGGAATCAATGTGCGCGGCGGTGCTACGGAGCACACCCAGATACTCTACAACGGCAACACCATATTCAACCCGATGCACATGTTCGGACTCTTCTCGGTCATAGATCCCGATTTGGTGGGTGAGACCGATCTGTACAAGGGAGGCATCCCCAGTCAGTATGGCGGTCGTCTGTCGTCGGTCATGAATATAAAAGGGAAGACTCCCGATCGCAACAGCTTCCATGGATCAGCCAGTATCGGTCTTGTGACATCAAGAGCAGCAGTTGAAATACCTATCGTGAAAGACCGCATGTCGCTACTGTTAGGCGGTCGTGCCACCTATTCTGACTGGATGCTCAAACTAATCAACAAGAAGAACCACGATTCAGATTCGTGGAACGAAGGAGGCAACACCTACGGATACCGCGATGGCAAAGCCGGCTATTGGGATGTGGGTGGCACACTGAACACCCTCTTGTCGAGCAACCATACACTACTCATCAATGGTTATTACAGCCGCGATCGCTTCTCGCTCACCAAAGAGAAGAAATATAACTATAGCAACACGAACCTATCGGCAGAGCTGCGCAGTCGCTATGGCGACCGACTCTCTACGACGCTCATCGCAGGTTATGACCATTATGACTATGCCAACAGAGACTCCGAATATCCCACATCTGCCGCAACGCTCTCGTTCAACCTGAACAACTATTTTGTAAAGGGCAACGCCAACTATGCACTCCATAAAGACCACCAGTTGAATATGGGCATACAGGGACAGTACTATCGGATTATGCCCGGCAGTTATCAGCCTTGGGGAGAGAACTCGTACATTGTGGGACGGAAACTCAATACCGACCATGCCGTAGAGAGCGCCTTGTGGATGGAAGACACCTGGACTTTGTCGCCAGCGCTGAATATCGTTGGAGGCGTCCGGCTGAACCTGTTCAAATCTTTCAAAGAAGGATTAGAGACCTTCTATCTGCGTCCCGACATCCGCCTTTCTGCCAACTATAAACTCAACGACAACGCATCTGTCAAAGCAGGATTCAACACCCTGCACCAGTTTATCCATAAGGTTTCCAATACCGTCATCATGTCGCCAACAGACATCTGGATGCTCAGCAACGCTAAGGTAAAGCCACAGTCGGGCTGGCAAGCAACAACCGGCTACTACCTGCAGTTTGGCAAAGGCTGCTATGAATTTTCGGCTGAAGCCTACTACAAAGGGATGAAAGACTATCTGACCTACCGCAATGCTGCCATCCTCGTCATGAATGATCATCTATACGAAGATGTGGTGGGAACAAGCGGACGTGCCTACGGCATCGAACTACAGATTCGCAAGTTCTATGGCAAGCTGAACGGATGGTTGAACTATACCTATTCACGCACTGAACTGAAGCAAAAGAACGCTATGGGGCAAACGCCGATCAACCAAGGCCGATGGTTTGCGGCAGACTATGACAGTCCCCATAATCTGAAGTTGGTCTGCAACTATAAATTCACACGCAGATATAGCACATCGCTCAATGCAGAATACAGCACCGGCAGACCCTATACAGCTCCCATCGGCATCATGCCCTCGGAGACAACGGGCGATTACTCGGTGCCTGTCTATTCCGACCGTAACAAACTGCGCATGCCAGACTATTTCCGACTTGACTGGTCTTTCAATATCGAGCCAAGCCATCACCTGACCGCATCCACACACAGTTGGTTTACCATTGGTGTTTACAACCTGCTTGGACGTCGTAATGCCTACTCCATCTACTTTGAGGGTGACGGGAATAATGTTCGAGGTTACAAGTTGTCCGTATTCGGTGCACCTATTCCATATATTAACTACAACATCAAGTTCTAACCATGCTACATGATATCCATCACATAAAACGCGCCTTCATCTTTTGCATGACACTGCTGACAACCGTGGCATGCACCTACGACTACGAGATACCCGACTCCGAGACAGAACCCATGGTCGTCATCTTTGGGCAGATTGTGAGCGAGAGCGAGTGTGTGTTCTCACTGCATAGCACAGCAAGACCTACTGGCGAACTGGAGGAGATTTATTCCAATATAGACGATGCAACAGTTGTTGTAAAAGGCACAGACGGACAGGTCTTTGAAGGACACGGAGTCGGCAATTTCACTGGACGCTTCATCGTAAATGTCGGTAAGCTGTCGTCAGACCAGAAGTATTACGTTGAGGTATCAACCCCATACGGAAATTTCGCCAGCGAACCCATGCAACCGCTTGACGCTCCTGAGCTCACCGATATCTGTTACGAACAGTCAGAGGTCAATAAGTCGATCAATGTAATGGTCACAACCGCTGATCCCCATGCACTGGTATATCTCTTATGGCAGGTAGATGACTATTATGAGATTTACACACCGCTTACCACACAATGGAAATATTGTATGGGACAGAACGAAGGCGACTCGGATGGTCAAAACGGCACATTTGAGAAGATTTCTCCCGAAGCATATACCAACCACGGTTGGCGTCACGCCATAGCACTTGCCAATTTCGCCACCAATGAGGATTATGGCTGTGGAGCCATCACCAAGCGCAGTATCTACACACGCACTATTAGTGACCATCGGTTGCAAACACGCTGTTGCACACGCATCAAACAGATGGCTATCACCCGTCAGGAATATGAATACCGCCGGTTGATGCTCAATCAAACATACAATATGGGAGGTTTGTTCACTCCCATGCCCTCCGAACTCCCCACCAACATCAAGTCTGTCGGTGAGCGGAAAGCCATCGGATATATCGGAGTAAGAGGCCACACGAGTATGAAGGAGATGTATATCAACGGTTCGGATGTCGGCTATAAGAGCCAAAACAATCCTCAGACATTTCCACAGGATGGGCTATCGCCCTCTGCATTGGTGAACAGGGGGTATAGTGTCTATACCCACACTCCCAACACCGGCGACACCATGTGGACCTTTACCTGGTGTGTAGATTATCGTGATAAGTATTGGGGTGGAGACGCCATAGACCGCCCCGATTTCTGGCAAAACAAACAATAGTTTATGATTAGACATTTAGCTCTTATACTATCCTTACTGATAGGATGTTCTGCTTTCGCTCAGTCAAAGGTGGAAGTAGTATCTGCCTATACCGACAAAGACTGTTATCTGGTCGGAGAACGGCTTTGCGTGCGTGTTGATGCCAGCATTGACGGCAAACCCTCTGCCAGTCGTGTGGCTTACGTAGAGATTTCCGATACACTCAGCATGTATGCTCAATGTATGGTTGCCTTAAGAGATGGACATGGTTGGGCAGAGATTCCCCTACCCACCACTATGCACAGCGGTTGCTACCAACTGTCAGCCTACACACGCGTCTCGCAACTACTCGGCTCAGATGCCATCTGCCGTTCCATCATCGGTGTAATCAATGCAGATAGACTCTCACGGCTGGACGACATCACCATCATCCCGTCAGACAGTTGTCAGACTTCCCATGCTCTGTTCCGATACAAAGCAGGCGATACGGTATGTATTCCCTTGCCGGAAACCGATGCATCGGGTTGCTGCGTATCTATCACGAAAGGAGGAATATCTGCCAACCTCTCTGTCTGCAAGCCATCGGTCCAACCTACGACCGAAGGAGGCATGACAGCGTATTGTCCGGAAATAGAGGGACATATTGTCAGAGCGAGAGTGGCATCGGGCACTTCTGCCAAGGTCATGACAACCCGTCTGTCGCTGATAGGCAAGACCGCCCTGCTATATGACGGCAAGCGCCAGCCAGACGGTTCTTACCTCTACTTTACATCGGGCATCAGTGGCAACCAACCCGTATTGGTCACTGCCTACGACAGCTTAGGCCGATCCATCCCGATGGAATTGGTATCTCCCTATCAATCGATGCTACCCAAGCGTCTGCCGAAACTCACGGTCTATTGTCAGGAGAAAGCATTGCGAGAGCGTGCCGCTATCGCCCGTCAACAAGCATCAAGCGATGCGAACGCCCCTGCCACCTCGTTGGTTCACTCCATCAGGTTGATGTCTGCCACACCCGACTATTTCTATGATCTGGACGAATACACCCAGATGAAAGATGTGCGAGAAATGCTCCTTGAATTTATAAAAGGAATAAGAAAGGAGAAACAGCATGGTGTCAGTCTCCTATATACGTACAATCCAGAAACGAGAAGCTATGCCAAGATGCCGGCATTGATCTTACTCGACGGAATGCCTATCTACGATGCAGACGATCTGTTAAACTACGACGCACACCTCATCAAGTATGTTCAGATTTACTCCCGAACATTCCATTTCGGCAGCAGCAGCTGTTGCGGTGTCATCTCGTTTATCACCCGCAAAGGGCGATTGGCTAATTATAAGTTGAAAGATGGCGAACAACTCATGTCTTACGCCTTCCCTCAAGACCATCCAACCCCTGCGAACGGATTAGCATCAAAATACCAGACGACGACGTGGTATCCTATGGTCAAAGCGAAAACCCTGACAATTACCATGCCATCTGCAGAAGGTCTATACCAGATGACCGTTCAGGGGAAAGACCCAACAGGCCATATCCTTCGCACAGCGTATGCTATCAAGGTGGTGAAATAGCTTCGACCGACGGTTTTGGCAGAAAATGTTTGGTAGTGTGGCAGAAATAAAGTACCTTTGCCCCACACTTCACTACTATGACATACAAGACAAAACAAATCATCGGATGCATCATCATGCTGATGTTTCCTGCACTCAACACCATGTGGCAGACTGCCGCAGCTCAGCAGTCAAAACAGCAAGCCCACATCCAACAGCGCGAAAACTATGAGTTCGACAACGACATACCACGCTATGTAGAACAACTGAAACAAGAACTTACCTACCCCATGGCATGGGGCAACAGTCCCATACGCAATTTCAAAAAGTGGAAGAAGGCAGCCCGACAAACTGTTTTCCAGTGCATGATGACTCCACCGCGCAGGGCAACGGCATGGAACATGGAGGTATTAGGTGAAGAGCAGCGCGATGGCTATCGTGCACAGAAGATTGCTTTCAATATCAACGCCTATTCACGCATCACCGCCTATCTGCTTATCCCAAATGGCAAAGGCCCGTTTCCTGCCATCAATGCACTACACGACCATGGCGGCCACCTCTTTATCGGCAAGGAGAAGATGATACGTCCCTTCATGGTCACACGAGAGGTTACCGACGATGCCGATACCTGGGCAAAACAGCTCTACGATGGTCAATACATGGGCGACTATCTCGCTCGCCACGGCTATGTGGTATTCTCCATGGATGCACCGATGTGGGGCGAGCGCGGCAGACGAGAAGGTGTGGATCGCAACCGCTACGACATCATTGCCGGCAATATGATGATGCTCGGACGCGACCTGTCAGCCTTTATGACCTACGACGACCTGGCAGCCACAGACTTCCTGGCGCAACTGCCCTGTGTCGATGCCGAACGCATAGGCTGTGTCGGATGCTCCATGGGTGGCTACCGTGCCTGGATGCTCTCTGCCCTGAACGACCATATCAAAGCGGGTGCTTCCATCTGTTGGATGATCAATACCGATGCCCAACTCACCAAGCGCTACGGCCGCCGCGAATATGGCGGCTTTGCCAACTGCATCCCCGCCCTGCGCCAATATCTCGACTATCCGCATATCGCATCGTTGGCATGTCCCAAAGCCATGCTGTTCATCAACGGCAGAAAGGATCATCTCTTTCCCCTACCGGGTGTAGAGCAGGCATTCGACGAGATGCACCGCGTTTGGAAAAGCCAACATGCTGACAGCAATCTCGTCACCGAGCTATGGGACATACCCCACTCCTGCGGCATACCGGTGCAAGAGCGCACCTTGACATTTTTCGACACCACCCTCAAGAAATAGCCCCGTAACAGGATAATCCAATCAATATACCACACACATATCACGATTATGAAACATAACACACCACAATGGAATAGCAGCGAGATCTGCTACATCCTAATAGTAGGCATCATAGCCGCATCACTGCTGATAGGCTTCATCTGCGAAGCAACAGGATGGTCGTTGGCATCGATGCAATGGATCACCCGATGGGTATCGTCACCAGTAGCCTTGGCACTCGGCATCGCCTTTGCCCTGCTGTTCGGCAAGGCATTCCCCGAATTCAACAAAACCATGTCGAAGAAGCTTCTGCAGTATTCCGTCATAGGATTAGGTTTCGGCATGAACGTCAACCAAGCCTTAGCCTCAGGAGCAGAAGGCATGGCATTCACCATCGTCAGCGTCTTCGGCACCCTGGCATTGGGTTGGCTCTTTGGCAGACACCTGCTGAAAGTGGATGCACAGACAAGTTATCTGATCAGTTCGGGCACAGCCATTTGTGGCGGTTCAGCCATCGCAGCAGTAGGATCAGTGCTGAAAGCCAAAGCCGAGAGCATGTCGGTGGCGCTCGGCGTAGTATTCGTACTCAACGGCATAGCCCTCTTCATCTTCCCCTACTTCGGCGATGCCTTGGGCATGACGATGAAGCAGTTTGGCATGTGGGCAGCTATTGCCATCCACGACACATCGTCTGTGGTAGGTGCAGGTGCTGCCTACGACCAGATGCACCCCGACTGGCTGGCATCACAGGGCGTCAGCGCCCTCGAAGTGGCAACTACCGTAAAGCTGACCCGCGCCCTGTGGATCGTCATACTGACGCTGGTCACCCCCTTCTTCTTCCGCTCCACCATGGCGTCGGTAACCGCCAGCAAACCCTGGTATCGCAACATTCCCACCTTCATCATCTGGTTCATCGTAGCCATTGTGCTCAATACCTACGTGCTCGCCAACCCGTCGCTCCTGGGCGATGCTGCCTCGACCGTCGGCAGTCGTATAGGCACCACCATCAACCTGCTTGCCAAACATGCGATTACGCTGTCGCTCTTCTTCATCGGTGCCTCGCTCACCAGAGACACACTCCGTGCTGTCGGCCTACGTCCACTTCTGCAGGGTGTACTGCTATGGGTGAGTATCAGCCTCATCAGTCTGGCGTATATCTGCACAGTATAAAATCGGTGTCAGAGCACTAGCTTTGCCACACAGTTCAATACTTATACAACAAAATATCCCCAAAGGGAAAAGGCGACTTACATCGTGTCATCGCCCATCCCGTTGGGGATATTTGCTACAGTAGAATGATTATTCGCACACCACCAGTCCACCATTACACGGAATGGTAACATCAAGCAGTTGCTTCTTCGACAGCTTCACCGTCTTCACCGCGCCTTCAAGAGCTGCATTGTCGGCATAGACCTTAAGCGCTGATCCTGCGGCAAACATCGGCACGGCAAGTTTGAGTTTCAGCGGTTCACGTTGCGCATTGATGCCAGCCACCATCCATCTGTCTCCACAGCGCCGAGCCACGACGATATATTTTCCAGGGTAGCCCGCTATGAATTTCACATCGTCCCATGTGGTAGGCACATTCTTCATAAACTCCACCGCCCATGCTGGAGCATCGGTCATATTGTTGGGAGCAAGGGCAAAATGTTGCACCGCACTCTGAAAGAGCACCGCTGTAGCAAGGGCAAACACATCAGATGTACGGCGTTTCGTACCATGTTTGTTGTCGGCGCCATAGAACTTGTTGAGGGCGCTGCCACCAAAATCCATAGAACCTACCGCGTTGCGGAGGAAGGGATGGAGGGTCGCATTGCGAGCCTCATTGTCACACATATACTGCGAGAAGTGGAGATTCTCACTTGCCAACACCGCTTCAGCAGCCACAAAGTTAGGATACATGCGTTCCCAACCACGGGGCAAGGTGCAGCCGTGGAAGATACACTCAATGCCGAAATCGTTGGCATCGGTCAAGATATCTTCATAGAGTTGCATCATCTCCTGCTTATCGCCACCGAAGAAATCGACTTTGATTCCACGAATGCCAATCTTCTGCATCCATGCCATCTCCTTGCGACGAATGCCTGATTTAGCCATTTTTCCATGAGGCCCTTGTGGTGCATCGTTCCAATAACCATTAGAGTTGTACCACAAGAAGAGGTCGACACCCTTTGTTTTGCCGTAGCGCGCCAGATCTTCAATCTTCTCATAACCGATCTGGCTGTCCCAATGGGCATCTACCAATACCGTCTGCCATCCCATCGCAGCAGAGAAATCGATATATTCTTTCTGCTCATCGTAGTTGCAAGAATTGTCCATACGGATAATCCATGACCATGATCCCTTGCTGCCTTCATAGGTTTTTGATGCGGGATATTTCTCTTCAACAACATCGAAGGGGATAGTTGTCTCGACAATGGGAGCCAGTGTGCTACCCAAAGTGATGGTGCGCCAAGGTGTTTTGCCCGGCAAGGTGATACCAGCAAAGGTAGAGCCGAGACCGTTCATCTCGCCCTCCTGTGGAAATCCTATCTGATAGGAGCCATCGTCATGCCCCATCAAGCGACAAGCACAATAGTCGCCATCGGTGCCAGTCTCTGAGATAAGCAACCATCCGTCATTGCCATTGCGAAACAGACAAGGAAAGGTATATCCCGTTTTGCTCAGTCGAGTGCCTACAGGAACATCAAGATCATAGTTGGTTTCATAGCTGGGAGCAGTACGCGCAAAACCTGTCATTGGAGCCATCTGCGGACAGAGAAACGATGTAGCTCCTTGTGGCATAGCAAACGAAGTAGCTTCTTGTTTAATCACACAGCAACGAGTGTCGCCATGGCTTTGCAACAAGTAGCGAAAAGCTACATCGTTGTTTCCCACATGGAACTCTACATCAAATACGGCCTTTTCGTTTTTTGAGAAGGTAAAAACCTGGCGATGGGCATCAACATCGACTTTGCTTTTTTTGATGCGAGACAGCGAATAACTCTCCTTGATGGTTGTCACATCAGAAGCATTAGTCATAGTCAGACCATGAGTATAATCACCAACATTGGTATTGAGACCAAGTGCCGATGGTTGTAAAAACACCTTGCCATCATAGTTAATTTGATAACTGGGACAGCCTTGTTTATCGGATACGGTAACAACCAAACGTCCATCAGGACTGGTCAACTGCTTTTCTTCTGCTTGTGCTGAAAGGGCAATGAGCGAAAATGCCATCATGCCCAAAATATACTGTTTCATTGTTTTTAATTAGTTTTAATGATATGAATTGTTATTTATCGAACTTCCACCAGTCAAAGTTAAAGAGATTTTTCTTCTGAATGGATGTGCTCTTAAATACGAAATAGACATCGCGTACACCATTACACTGAGTCACATCAGTGATAAACTCCCGATACTTAAACTTGGTATTGGGAATATCTATGGCTCCTGCCAATGAACCATCTACTGCATCGAGACGAATTTCCATTCTGCCACCATACAACTGCGACGAGCAAGAAGCATGAAACTTGAGGGCACCCTTCTTGCCGAAATCAATACCGCGCACGAGGATATACTCGCCATCGTCGATATCGGTAACGAAAAGCGTCTCATTCCATGGTCCTGAAGGATTCTCACGTGTAGTTTTCAATCCATAGCCCCACGCCATGGTTTCAGCCTCAACACGACGATAAGGATTAAAGGTGCCTATCTGTTTCAACTTACAATCTTGGAAATAAGGCAGTTCCTTGATAGTACCGTCGGCATTATAGGTCATCTCGGCTGCCGATACAGAACGGCGCTCAGCATGTCGAGAACTCTCAAGGCGGAATAGGTCATACGTCAGACCAAAACAATACGACTTGCCTTTATAGTCGATAATACCTGGATGATTGCCACGTGTACGTGGAGTATGATCCATAATATGTCCCATATGTTTCCAAGGTCCAGTGGGCGATTTACTCATGGCATAGCCGATACCTTCAGGGCAACAGGTAGAAGCAAAAGCGAGATAATACCATTTCTCTCCCTTATCATTCTTTCTTGCCCAAAACCACGGTCCTTCTTGGTAATCATCAATACGATCCATAGTCATAATATCACCATCGATGGAAATCATGTCCTCTTTGAGTTTCACACAATAGGTATAGGGATTGCCCCAATACATATAAGCCTGTCCGTCATCGTCGATATAAACCGACGGATCAATGTCGTACCAATGTTCCTGACGCCAAACCAGAGGATGACCCAATGGATCTTTAAATGGTCCATAGGGTGAATCGGACACAAGTACACCGATACCATGTCCATGAATGGGACAGTACATATACCATTTGCCATTGCGTTCTACCACACATTCGGCCCATGCACCATTGTCCCCCTTATACCAAGGAAAATCTTTCAACGATGCTACAACACCATGATCTTGCCAATTAACCATATCGGTAGAGGTATAGAGCAACCAGTCTTTCATCATAAATCCCTCTGAATAATCTTCATCGTGGGTGGTGTATAGATAAACGGTATCACCATGAACATACGGTGCAGGGTCTGCCGTATATTTGGTCTGGATGATTGGCATATTGATGGATTGTGCCCACAAAGACACTCCAGACATACCAGACAGTAAGGCTGTCAACAAAAGATGTTTCATCATGTTCTTCAATTTATAGTTATTGTCTCGTATTATTTTAACAGTCGGACACCATAAATCTGTCCAATCTGACGGTCTTTATGCGCCACAAAGCGAATACGAATCTCATTCTTTCCTTGCAACATAGCAGAGGGGATGGCATAGTCAACCGTCTTAAACTGGCTAGTACGCCAACGATGGCTGTTGTTTACACTACAGAGAAGTTGGTCATCAACATAGATATCAAACTCGCTGGTACGCCATTCATCCTGTCCCCAGAAGGTGAGTTGCAAACTCAGAGACGACTCACCGCCAGTCTGCATCAGATAACTGAATGAGTGTCCGTTACGAGCATCACGGAAGAACACTCCTTCGGTATTGCCACGTTCACTGCCATCAGTATCCATGCGATGATCAGTTTCTGGTTGCTGTTCTCCAGGACTCACCTTGTCAACAGTGCGTGTCTCAAGCGCCTGACGGGCTTGTTCCTTATCGGCAAGATCTTGCATATAAGCCTTATATTCGTGTTCTCCAAGCGCCAACCAATACATCATATAGCGTGAATCGTGAATTTCAAAGAATGGTTGTAATTCGCCATCAATGGCATTCTCCATACGGGTGGTCAATTTGAAATGTAGGGGTTTGCCTGCTACCGGACGCAAATCAGCAACAATATCCTCCACTTTTTTAGGCAAAAGGATAGGTGCTTTATCAAGCGGAAGCTTACGTCCACCAGCATACTGACCGAAACGGCTATCGTCGGCAAGTAGTGAAGCAAGATCTTCTGTGCCAGTCTTCATTCCTAATAGAATAGGACCATACATGATTGCCACATACTGTGGCACATTTGGCATGGCCTTGATACTAGCATGCATGGGCATGGATATCTCAATACGGTCACCTTTTTTCCACTTGCGTTGGATACATACAAAACCATTTTCCTCCTTACTATTAATAGTAAATCCTACTCCTCTCACCTCAAAACGGTCGCACCATTCAGGTTTGCGAATCTTCATAGTGAATACACCTTTGCCTTTCTCTACTACAATTTGCGACGTTTCACTATAAGGGAAAGCGGTTTTCTGTCGGATAACGAAACTACGCTCACGCCAGTTCAACCGCGAATGAAGGAAAAGATTGACATAAAGGGCATCGTCGGCAGGCTTGGCTCCTTTGGTATGAGTCCATGCAAATTGTCCATACTTACCATGATTCTCCATACCTGTTCCCACACAACACCACATGGCCATATTAGCAACAGAATAGTTGCGATAATGACGAGGACGAGCCGATGTAAAATATACATAACCTCCATGCTCAGGATGCTGGGTGGAAAGAATATGATTGTACATGGCCAATTCATAGAAGTCACCATAGGCAGCATTGGGGTTAGCACGGTTCAAGAACTCGGTCAACTTCAACATATTATATGTATTGCACGACTCAGGGCCATCAATGTCGTTGACATAATCGATGCAAGTTTCTTTGGTGGGGAAATGTTCACGACGGCTATTACCACCCAATGCTAACGAGCGCTGCTTGGTAACAATATCCCAAAAGTACTGGCTGGCATCATGATAAGACAAATTGCCATCCAGTTCGGCAATACGCTGAAAACCTACAACCTTTGGTATCTGAGTATTGGCATGCAGATTATCGAGACAGTCGTGATGTTGCGCCATAGGTGTCAACAACTGTTTATGGGCGAAACGACGAGCACAGTTCAAATACTTCTGTTGATGGGTTATTGCAAAAGCATCAGCCAGCACCTCATCCATTCCTCCATGTTCATTGCCCAACATACGCTCCATCTGTTCATCACTTAAACCTGACGTGATATCAACAGCCCAGTCACAAAACTTCAAGAATAGAGTCTTGGCCTGTTCGTTTCCACAATAAAGCCAGGCATCGCGGAGTCCGGCAAACATCTTATGAAGATTATAGAAAGGTGCCCACGAACCGAAATACACACTGAAGTCACCCTTGCGAAAAGTGGACCATAGTTTCGCACTATTGGGAAATCCACCCACATAGTTACGACTCCAATCCTCACCGCGACGATTGTTGGCATCTAAACACAACTGTAACTCGCCAATCATATACTCCATACGTTTCTTACATTCCTCACTACCTGTAGCGGCATTGATAGCAAGAGCAGAGAGATAATGTCCTCCCACATGCCCATCAAGACCATCCCAGTTAGGATAGGTTGGTTTACGAGGTGCCAGTCCTGCTTCTTTACGATAGGGAGCAAGCATTCTGTCACAGTCGTATTTCAGCAGATTCGCAATATTCAAATCACGTGCATGTTTCAGCGGTCCATCAAGCAAGACAATATCGCCTAATGGAAATTCATCTTGGTAGAGTTTGTCTTGCGCCATAGTTTCAAGAGACATGGCTAAACCTACCAAAGTAATAAAAGAAGTTAGTTTTTTCATATCTTTCTTTTCAAGTTGTGTTATCAATTGTTTGCCGTTAGTGTTACTATCGCTTTCTTTCCATCATAAACCACCGTTTGCTGATAGCCATCAGGCATTACAAAAGTCAGCTGACGACGCTTTACCATTTTCTTGTAACTACCTTTCCGTGCAGATATTGATAGTTGGCGATGGCTGTCGTCCCAATGTAATGTATAGGTGACATTGCCTTTGCGCTTACAGTCATAACCGTCACCAGCATCTTCATAGATGGTAAATGTAGCATCCGCACCAGGATACACCTTATATAATATAAGGAGCATCGGGGTGTTCATCGGCATATTGCTGTGGAGCGGAGGTCAGCGACAACGTCCGTTTCCGATGCGCCACACAGACGTCAGTACCATTGCCTGTCAACTGTCCATCGGGCTGATACTGCACACGAACAATATCTGCACGCACAAACTCTACACGCAGGCGTGACGGTCCGTTTGCCACTTCCAATCTGCGGCTGACAGCAACTGGCAATGCTACCTTTGTCGGTTGAAAGGCAATGACCGTCAGTGGGGCGGCAAGCGCCATAAGCAACACGGCTATTGCTTTCTGAAATTCCATTTAGAATTATCGCTACTGAAATCAAAGGGTGCGAGAGCGGGGGTGCAGTCGCCAAGCGAGACGAGGGCAAGGGGCTCGGAAGTGCCCGGTACTGCTTTCGGCATGATGCGATAGGTGCCGTCGGTCAACTGGTCGATGCGCCAGAGTTGGGCGTCGTCGCCAGTATATGCCATCGTTGCCACTACATCGCCATCGGCGGTTGCCGTGAGGCAGCGAGTGGTACCCGCTATACATATCTTATAATAAGGAGTTCCCAGACTGCCGCCTTTGCCCTCGGCTACGCTGACGGTCCACTGCTGATGAGGACGGAACATATAATCGTTCATGCGCACTGGCACTTCTGTTTGGGGCCAACTTGCTTCTACATCAGCAAGTGTCTGTGGTGAAAGTGGCTTCAATGGTTGCTGTGGTTTAATCCAGAAAGGCACTCGCTCGGCATCCATACGTATGAAATCTACAGCCATCTCAAGCGCATAGCCACGGCGTTCAGATTCAATCTCATAGGTTCCATCGAGCAAATCGTCACCTGCAACGGGCCAGCCGTTGCGCCACAATAATGGGCGAATGGCTAATACACTACGACCACCTTGACGGAAGTCGGCCTCGTAGTGGAACGACATTTTTTCTACACCATCGGCTATCACGAAACGACCGAAATGCCCCGGGCCAGTCTTGAGATTATTGGCAGCAATCACCATCTTACCGCCACCCTGCAACATGTCGCGTCCTACGTTGTCAAGATACGGACCGGTCACGCTGCGTGAACGTCCTACCACGATGTTGTAGGTGGAGTTGGGGCCGTCGCAACAGGTGCCATGGGTGCCCAACAGGTAATACCATCCGTCGCGATAGATGAGGTCGGTAGCTTCACAGTCGATGGCGATATTGACGGGCTCGTTGCCTGACATGCGCTTGCCAGTCTGCGGATCGAGTTCTACCAAACGGATAAAACCGAAATAGGTGCCGTAGCTGAGCCAGAGGCGTCCCGTGGTGGGATCAAGTAGCAGTCCGGCATCAATGGCATCACAGTCTTCATCGTCGAGCGACGATGCCACGACGACGGGGTCGGTATATTGGAAGTCGGGAGAGGTAAAATCCAGCGTTTTGTTCCACATGGTTAGCACATCGCCACGATGACTGCCGCCAAGACCTCCGCCCGTAGCACTATATGCCACAAGATAGCGATCGCCAATTTTTACAACATCGGGGGCTGCACCGCGTCCAGGACGTATGGCACCGCCTTGCCACACCCAACCATCTGCCGACCACAGACCGCCTTCGCCTGTTCCGAAAGTGTAATATTTGCCATCACACTCGACTATGGTCGATGGGTCGTGAATGAAAGGTTCGCCCACTTGTGCGCTCGCTTGCAGAGAAGCACATGACAACAGGGCACACAAAGCACCCACAGAAATGGTTTTATTGAATATTCTTGACTTCATCGTCATTTCACATTAAGTTTAATATTACGTATTGGATTGCCTTGCGCATCAAGGAAGCGTACGCAGAAATCGCTCATGCCAGGACCATTGATGACGGCACCTACCAGATAGTTGCGGCCTTTCTTCAGTGTCAGTTTCGGTGAGACGACATCGTCGCGCACCATGCGACGGTCGCCAGAGAGCATGACTGCCTCCTTGCCACCATTGAGCCACCATATGGAAGCGCCATTAGAACCGATGGCCAGGCGCACATCGGTCATCTCTTCAGGACTGTCGATGGCTGTCACTGCCCAAAACACTACACCGTATTTCTGCTTTTCAAAAGAGGTGGCGAAACGGAAGAGTTTTACATTGAAGAGTTTGCTGTCGAGTGCATGCCATCTGAGGGTTTCCTTTCCTACCTGCTGTGTACTGCCATCTTTAGGCAGACGGAGCATGACGGTGGGAAGATAGTCGTTGTAGAACTTCTCGCGTAGATAACTATCCGTAAAGACAGTGTTAGTGCGGACTGGAGCACTGATGGGCTCTAACAACATCCACCGCTGAAGGAATCCGTCTTCGGTAGGTGCTGAAGGTGCTTCCGTGGGTAGCGTGAAGTATGGGGTAGCTGCTTCTGGCAAGACTTTCTTTTTCTGTGCCGTTACAGTACTTACGGTGAGCACGAAAGCGCAAATGCAAATCGCCCACCTACGCATATAGCTTTTCTTCATACAAATCCGTTTTTTAGATATTAACAGTTACATTGACTTTCTTCAAGTCTTTATCTGCAGAGCTATTACCATAATATACTTCATACTTGCCACCCTTAGTCCGAACGGTATTGGTGGCTGCATCAAAAAGTTCGAAGCTCTTGCTGTCAAGTGTGATTACAGCATTGGCGGTTTGGCCAGCCTTCACTGTCACACGCTGATAGGCTTTGAGCGACTTCAACGGACCATCTGCATCTGTTGGATCCTTGATATAGACCTGAATGGTCTCGGTGCCGTCTTTCTTACCCACATTGTTCACAGGAATAGTCAGCGTGACTTTTCCGTCTTTTCCGAATGAGGTAGCAGAAAGTTGTGCATCACCTATAGAAAAGGTGGTATAGCTCAGTCCGTAGCCGAAGGGGAAGAGGGCGTCGTTCATATAACGATAGGTGCGACCCTTCATAGAATAGTCTTTGAAGTCGGGCAACTGCTTGGTGTCGCGATAGAAGGTGACGGGGAGTTTGCCACCGGGGTTGTATTCACCGAAAAGTACGCGTGCAACAGCTTCACCACCTTCTTGTCCCGGATACCATGCCTGTAGGATAGCATCACAACTCTGTGACTCTGGGGTGAGTGCAATAGCCGAACCTGAGCAGTTTACAAATACCACTTTCTTTCCAGCTGCCTTCAATGCTTTCAGAAAATTGCGTTGTACGGCAGGCAGTTCGATATCGGTACGGTCACCGCCCTTGAATCCTGGTACATGGATGGGCATTTCCTCGCCTTCAAGTTGTGAAGAGATACCTCCTACAAAGACTACCGTCTGGCAGTCGTTCAACTGATTGATGGCGTCTTGATAGTCGATAGGTGTCTCATGGCCGATATTGATTTTGAGGTCGGCATTATATGTTGGCATCTCATGATAACGGATTTCTATCTTGTAAGATTTGCCTTTCTCTCCGTCAAATTCAATGCGCGACTCGGTGGTGCGCCATGTAGATTGTTGGGCTTTGAGCTCTCCGTCGAGATATACCTCATAGTGTCCGCAACCATCCACATCGAGCAATACCTTGGCGTGCTGTTGCGGGCGGAATACGGTTTCATAGACTGCAGAAAAACCGGTCAGACTGACATTGGGAGCAAAGGTATGCTGGCCGTGGGTAGTGACCTGTACGGGATTCTTCTCGTAGGTGACAGTAACGGGTTTGCCCTCACGCTCACGATTGTTCCAGAAGGTAGCCTTGAAACCTGTTTTGCCATCCATACTACACTGATTGTAATAGGATTCAAGCGTTTGGTCGTTGACCAAGTCGCAGCCCTTGAATGTTATGATTTGGCTTTTCTTTAATCGGCTCTTGATACCGTCGAGGATGGTTATGGTCTGTCGGGGTGTGCCATTGTAGTTGCCCCACATCATGGGTTCGTTGTTGGCATTAGGACCGATGACGGCTATCTTCTTCTCGTGTCTGCTGAGAGGGAGCACATTGTTGTTGTTTTGCAACAAGGTCATGGTCTGGAGCGACATTTGGAGGGAGAGGTTGCGATGTTCCTTGCTACACAATACTGAAGCAGGAATATTTGACCACGACACGATGCTGTTGTCGTCCATCTCACCCAGGTCGAAGCGACCTTCCAACAGGCGCACAACGTGTTTATCAACTTCTGCTTCGGTCAGTGCGCCATATTTCACTGCTTCTGGCACTGACTTGTACATATACTGGAAGCCACACTCTACATCGGTACCTGCCAATACTCCCTTAGCGGCAGCATTCTTTGGATTGCTCGATACCTTATGGTTATTCCAGAAGTCAGTCACGGCACCACAGTCGGACACAACGAGGTATTTGAATCCCCACTCATCGCGCAGAATGGTTTGAAGCAAACGAGTGCTTCCACAACAGGGTTCGTCGTCCCAACGCTGATAAGCGCACATCACCTCGCGCACCTTAGCATCCTGCACGAGCGACTTAAAGGCAGGCATATATGTTTCCCATAGGTCGCGGGGTGTCACATCGGTGATATTATCGGTGTGGCGAGACCACTCTGGACCGCTATGGATGGCATAGTGCTTGGCACAAGCCCATAACTTTCGGTATTTAGTATCTTCAGGACCTTGCAAGCCACGCACCACGGCGCACCCCATCATACTGGTCAGATAGGGATCTTCACCATAGGTCTCCTGACCGCGCCCCCAACGTGGATCACGGAAGATATTAACATTGGGAGTCCATACCGACAGGGCGTGAAAGCGCGTGACCTCGCCTCCCTGTTGCTGGAGTTGATTCCATTTGGCACGCATCTCGGTAGAGGTGGCATCAAACACCTTATATACCAAACCATCGTTGAACGAAGCTGCCATACCAATAGGTTCTGGGAATACGGTGACATCGCCCATATTGGCAACGCCGTGGAGGGCTTCACTCCACCACTGGAAGCGCTTGATGCCCAAACGGGGTATGGCGGGAGAATCGTCCAGCATCAGTTGGGCTTTCTCTTCCAAAGTAAGGCGACTACACAAATCCACTGCACGCTCATGGGCAGAGAGTGACGGATTCTGATAAGGCAATTGCTGTGCCTGCAATGCTACCGGCATACTCAGTATTGCAAGGCTTAGGAGTAATGTTCTGTGGGTCATAATGTCATTTATTAGTTGTTATCTATTTTGGGGTTCTATAATTCTGTAGTTTCCGCTCAGATGCATAAAGGCGAAGAGGCGGAGCAAGCCATCATAGTAGGCATCGAAGAATCCATCGGAATATGGTTTGTTTTCCAGATTCCACAGACGTTCTACAAATTCACGGCTTTTATTATGGGTACATACCAGCGACACTGCTGCTGCAGTTGCCACCAATCCTGTGGAATGGCGTAGTGCCTTATACTCGGTGCCTGCCTGAAGGGTGTCTTTCACCGCAGTACCATCGATGTTGTACTGATCGACATAATGGTCTATGCCTTGCGAATAGAGGAAGTTTTGGATACGATTGCCATATTGCTGTTGCCACTGGCGATCCTTGCATGCCCAACTATAATCCAAGGCTATATTCATCGGCACACGCCATGAGTCGAAACGGAAAGCATCGCCGATAATGCCACGACCGCCCATCAGTGTTCCATCGTAGTTACAATAGTCGGGATTCAGTCCGGTCACTGGATGGATGGCTTTATGGAGAAACTCGCGACTCTTCTGTGCACATTCGTTCCAGAACTGCGAACGACCATCGTTAGCCCACTTTGCCCATACCTCATAGAATGCTGGCAGATGATAGGATGGGTCAGTGAAGCGTCCGCCAAACTTATCGGGTGTGAATGTGATGAGTTGGTGTTCGAGGCTGATGAGCGGTGCACTCTGATCCATACCAGCCTTTTGCATCGAACAGTTGAGGATGTACTGAGCCTCCTTCAGATAGTTGATGCCTGTATCATTGCCCCATCTGTTAGAGGCAAAGATCAGTGCAGTGACATAATAGAGTTCGCCATCGGAAGCAGGACCTTGGGCATTGCGCGTACCATCGGTTTTACAGCTCCATGCAAAATATCCCTCCAACGGGCCATGCTGATGTTGCATATATGTCTTTCCCCAACGCCAAAGGCGGTCGAAGATGTCTTTTCTATCAAACTGCACGGCAATCATCAAGCCATACGACATGCCTTCGGTACGCACATCATGATTTTTGATATCGCTGATATATGCCATCGAGTCGCCTACTTCAAAATATACTTTATCGGGCCCTTCAAACACATCATGGAAGATTCTTTTGAGTTTGCGGTCTATCTCGCTCTGCGGATAACCAAGTTCAGCAAAGAGGTTACGATACTGGTGGGTGTCGAATGCGCCTTGGGTCCACGGCAGTGCGTCGAATCCTACCCAGTCAACTTCTACTGTTCCTGCGGTCTGCACGGTGAAGTGCAGGTCGTGGATGCCCAACGGAGGTGTCACTACTGGGGTAGAGGCTTGTGTCCATTGATTGCTCTTGGGCAGTTTCATCTTGGCAATGACAGTGCCTTTGGCACCATCAGCCCTAACGGTCATGGTGCCACCTTTAGGTGAACGCACACGGACGGTAAAGCGTTCTACCTTCTCTTGAGCAAAATCCACCTTATTATATATAAGGGCATTCTGCTTTCCAGAGAAGAGTGTCTTCCATCCTTTGAAGCAGTCTGTGGTGTCAAGATAGTCGATGGACACCCCTTTACTGCTGACAGACGAGTAGCGGTCTATGTCTATTCGATTGCGGGCATTGGCGATTCCTACACCACGGAGTGTGGGAACAACCTTTTGGATAGTACCATCGGCATTGAAACAGAGCGAATCGATACGCACCGAGCGGTTTTTATCAAAGCGTGGAGAATAGTCGTTATGGTGATAGAACAGATACCATTGGTTCTGATATTGTACGATAGAATGGTGGTTGGTCCAGCATCCCGTGGGCGATTCATCCATGATAATGCCCTTAAATGTAAATGGTCCCATGGGATGATCAGCCATGGCATAGGCTAAAGTCTCTGTGCCGTTTTTCTTTCTCACCCAAGGGAAGGTGAGGTAATATTTGCCATTGCGTTCAAAGGCAAAGGGTCCTTCCTTGAATCCTTCAGGCAGTCCATCTATCCGAACAGGGTCAGAAGCCAGTTCGGTCATATTGTCTTTGAGTCGTGCCATCCACAGAGCACCACCTGCATAATAGATGTAAGCCTGTCCGTCGTGGTCAATCAGCACACAGGGGTCTATGCCATGCACACCCTTGATAGGTTTCCACATCGGCATGAAAGGACCTGTGGGATGGTCTGCCACAGCCACACCGATACCGAAACCGCGTTCTTCTCCTTTGGGTGCTGCGGGAAAATAGAAGTAGTAGCGACCGTTTTTCTCTACACAGTCAGGCGCCCACATGGTATAAGAGCCATCCTGCACCCAGGGCACTTTATCTTGCGACACGATCACGCCATGGTCTTCCCAGTCGGTGAGATTGGAGGATGAGAATACGTGATAGTCTGCCATACAGAACCAATCCTTCAGTTTTTCTATTGGACTGGGAATGTCGTGCGAGGGGTAGAGATACACTCTACCATTGAAGACCCTGGCTGTGGGGTCTGCTGTGAATTGTCCTTTGATAACGGGATTTTGTGCACATACCACGGAAGCGGTTGCAACAGCCATGCCAAGCAGTAGTTTTCTACAGTTCATACAGAATAATTGTTTAGTTATTGCTGTTGCAAAATTAGGCATTTCATCGGACATTATATGTATTCTCGTGTTTCATATTGTTTTCAAATAGTATCAGATTCATGCGATATTGCGGCTTCGCGAGTTTTTCATCCTTATCGGTCAAGAATATCAAAATATTCGACCACACATCGACCAACAGTGCATATCGTGTCACCCCAAACTGCTATACATCATAGGAGAAACGGTGATGACAATCAGATACCGTCAAGCGTAACATTTACTTTACCACGCGTAAACTCCGGAATGTTATAGGATTTCATGGTTCGGAGATAATAGGCAGCATCGGATTGCGGCAAGAGAAACGGTTTGGAAACCTTGCCATCAGCATCTATATGCACGATATATGGTCGGGTATAGAGTCCGTCATCCTGTCGGCTTGCCATCACCATCCATCGTGAATTACTACTCCACGAATGGTATGACGCACGAAAATCGGGCAATATCGATACCATTTCTAATGCGGTAGTGGCATTGGCAGGTATCATCATGAGGCGTGCTTCTTTGTGCCAGATAGAGAAATTGCCATAATCGGAAAGTGTAAACACCAAGTGGCGACCATCGGGAGAGCATCGGGGAAATGATACACTCTTCTGTGTCTGACGGGCATCATAGATGACATGTACGCTATCAGCAAACTGTTTCTTCTCTGCATCAAACCCTATACTACAGAGCGAATAGTGCACCTGGTCGTAGTCATCAGGGATTTTCACGCTGTCAGCACTGCAAAAATACAAGGTTCTACCATCGGCACTCCATGACGGGAAAGTTTCAAACTTGGTTTTCGACATCAACAGCGGTGTAGTGATCAACGTATCGGCTTCAAGGTCATAGACCATGACATCGGAGGAGAAATCAAACACCTCTATTCTGTTTCGGTCAGTAGTATGAAACATCTGCTTGGTATCGTTCTGCGAAAAAGCAATAAAGCGACCGCTTTGATGCCATGAAGGATAGACCAACGACTTCGGCGTGACGAGTTTGCGCAATCGTGCCTTACCGTTTTTCATATAGGTTCCAGCATGGTTAAGGCGCAGATGAAACATGAGTTGTTCAGGATTGTAATTACAGAACGAGTGGCAGTTCATGCAACCTTTATCCGTTTGGCGGTTGGTTATGATAGCTTCCTCGTCATAGTTTTCCACACTACGCTGGTATATGCCCATCTCATTCCATACTTCATAACCAGGTTCGATGAGTCTATAAACCAATGTGTTGTCGATGGAATCGGGCGAAATATTCATCTTAAAGGCATCATACTCCACCCATTTACCATTTTTCTCTCCCTGAATGGTCACTGTTATCACATGTGAGGCTTCCACCAATTTATGCCAATCGGCTTCCGATATGCAGATGCCATCAGTGTCATCGCTGCCCACGATTATCGTTTCTGAACCTGAACTAAATACGGCTTGCACAGACTCCAAGGCATTCGCACTGTCGTTCAGAGCAAAGGTTGGAGCGGAGATATTCACCGGAAGCAGCACATCGGCGTAGTCAGGGAACAGTGGTGCAGACTGACGCAACGGTTCTGCCTCTTGTCTGTGGAGCGTACAAGCAGCCAGAACAAATGCCAACAGCATAACAAACAATATTTTCTTGATCATTTTCGGTTTCCTCCTTTCAGTTTTTTATAGGCATCGGCAAAGTATTTCTGTTGCGTCAACCGATATTCAGGAAATTCATCACAAAGGCTCACAAATTGTTGATTGTAGTGTGCAAGCAGATAGAGCGCACCCAAATACTGGAGCGTGGTGCGACATTGCACCGTTCCACGTGTCTGTCGAGCCACATGCAACAGATCGTCGTCAAGGCCTTTAATACCGGAAAAACGATTATCGGTAATCAGGCATCGGCGCTTCACGCCATATTCCGCATCCTTCGCTACGGCATCATCATGATAGAGGAATCGCCTTTGCGACATAGCCCATGTCTTATAATAAACAGTCTTTTCTAACCATCGGATGTATTTCTCTGCCACAGCATATTGCCCATAGATGATGTTGGTCTGTACCAGTCGCATCAGCAGGCGCGGTGAGAAATCATTCTTTTTCTCATTCAGTTCGAAGGCATAACGCTGCGATTGGGCGATATGTCCCATAGAGTAATAGATGTCGCTGAGCAAGACTGCGAAGTCTTCGTTCTGTATGGCATCGATATAAACAGATCGGATATCAATACATGGTTCGTCGTAGAGACACTGACCGAGCAATCCTTTCTCGGCAAGTGCCATATTCAGAAAGTTCTGTGTCAACAGATTGGTCACTCTCCCACCCTCATCACAACGGGCAATGATGCCATCCCAATCCTGCTTTCGCACCATATTACTCATTTCAATATATTGGGTTTGCTGCTGGCCTGCTGGGGTAAAACGGGCTGTTAGTGCCGACAAGCCATTGGGGCTTATCAACGCCAACAAGCCCATGCTCGCAAGCCATGAGGGTACAAGTGACAGGTACAGCCATCCAGACTTTTTGCAGAATAGGCGGATAATGACCATTGCCAATACAGCCACCAACAATGCTACAATCATTGTCATAAGGATGCCGATGATAGAATGAGCAAAATATTGCAGGAAGAATTGGCGCACCACCTCTCCCACTCCATATTGATAGAGTGCATACGACAGATAGTGACTGTCCCAATAGAACGTAGTCCACCCCTCTGCATAGTTCAGTATCGGAACACACAGAGCAAAGAGCGACACATGAAGTGCCACGTTCAGCACCAATATCAACAGTACGGTTTTCTTCATTTATAGTTTCTAACCCACAAAGTTACATATTTTTCCACACATACCCAAACTATTACGGCAAAATATTCGCATCATCATCCTGACCGTTTAATCCATATCTTTCGGCAGACCACGGGTGATGGATGTGATAGACAAAAGGCTCATAGCAGTCAGATAGATATTAAAGAAATCGCCACGCCCCATGATGGAGCGTGGCGAGATATGAGAAGAATGTTTTATTTATTCTTTGTTTTCCTTACCAGCGTAAGCAGGATTCTGCTTCAGAGCCGGGTTCTTCATGAGTTCTGTAGCAGGAATTGGCATATCCATCTTGTTGATATCAAAGTCGAATGTACGCTTTGTCCAAGGATAGTTAGCATAGTCATCACCACCATCATCCTTTGGATAGTTGTAATTGACGTGATCCTCAATATAGCCAGACTTGATCATATCTGGGCAGAGGCTCCACTCTGAGTTGAACTCTTTACGACGCTCCTCATTGACAGCAACCTTCCATACTGGAGAAGTGTGCTTGTAGCCAACGCGGTTAGGCTTAGCCTGAAGTGCTGTATAGTAAGCCTTAGCATCAGGAACGGAAACTCTTGCTGTCAGCACGCCAACAGGATAGCTGGTCATAGTGAGGTTCTTCCCGTTGCCAGCATACACATTGTTATAGTGTCCATAGTATGCACTGTAGTCCTTACCGATAGTTTCGTTACCCCATGCACGGTCACGAATCTTATCGATTGCAGCCCATCCAGCAGGAGAATTTTCACCTTCTGTACGGAAGCAGCACTCTGCATAGTCGAGCAATACGTTAGCATAACGCTTACCATAGATAATCACAGGAGCCCACATCTGAGTACCCCATGAGTTACCATCAGCATAGGCAGAACGCCAGATCTTGGTCGTCCAGATAGCAGGAGCAAACTCACCATTGGTGAAGTGGAACTGACGAGTCTTGGTACCAGACTGTACACCTTCAGCATTAATGAATGGTGCAACGACATGACCACTGGCATCCTTAACACCCAGAGAGTCCTTCAGATAAGGGTTGTAGCCCCATACATTATTAGATTTTTGAATACCATATTCAGCCAATTTATCTTCTGGAATAGCACCTGTAGCACATGAAGCGTCACGACGTGTGTCACCTGGTTCATAGCATGCATACCATTCCCATGAGAGGTATTCAGCACCCCATCCACCATTCTCAGGACAAGCGCAGAACCACTTAAACATGTTTGGATTACAGAAAGTGATAGTACGGTCACTACCCCAGCTACTCCATTCGTTACCTTCGTCTGAACACATCGCCCAGATACATTCCTTATTCCAGAATCCTGCAGGATCCCAGTTGGTAGCGAAGTTAGAAGACAGTTCGTAAGTATTGCTGTCGATAATATCTTTCAGCGCTTGCTTAGCTTTGGCATAGCAATCAGCAGCCTGATCGGGGCAACGGAATGCTTTCCACATGTATGCATCAGCGAGGTATGCCTTGGCCATACCCTTGGTGCAACGGCCATACTGATTGTTGTATGGAGTCCAATCCAGCAGTTCTGCAGCCTTAGAGAAGTCTTCGATGATGAAGTCCCACATTTCTTCGTAGGTCTCTGCAGCAGCCTTGACAGGAGTATTATTGAAGTCTTCACCGGTGGCGAGCATAGGAACACGACCGAATGTAGTAGCCAACCAAGTGTAGAAATATCCACGGAGTGCGCGAGCCTCACCTTCGCAAAGCTTCTTAGCTTCTGGGGTTACTTTCTCTGCATTCTCAAGTCCAGCCAGATAGAGGTTAGCACGTGCGATAGCAGCATAAGCGTGTGACCATCCTTGACCCAGTTCACCAACGTTGGCATCCCATGTCTGGTCGAGGAATTTTACGTCCCAACCGGTACACTGTGTATCCATTGTTGGGTGGCTTCCAGTAAACAACTGTGGTTTAAAGCCCCAGCTATCATCTTGTTTGCTGACGTTGTTATAGGCATAGATACCGTTCAATCCAAGGCGGGCATTATCATCACTCTCAAACTGAGATTCTATGTCCAGAATGTCATACTTTGGTACGTCAAGGAATTTATCGTTGTCGCATGAAGAGAAAGCGACGCATCCTAAACCTGCCAATGCAAAATATTTAATTATATTTTTCATAATTGTCTTTCTTTATAGTTAATTAGAAGGTAATGTTAAGACCGCACATGTAAGTACGTGGAGTTGCATAACGGCCAGTGTCAAGACCTGAGTAGATGACGCTACCCTGACCAACTTCAGGATCACCATACTTGCTGTATGGAGAGATTGTGCAGAGGTTCTGAACAGCTACGTAAGCACGTACTGCAGTGAGACCGAATGAGCTGAGGAACTTCTTAGGAACGTTGTAACCTACCTGAATATTGCTAATCTTGAGGAAATTACCGTTCTCTACCCATGCATCGCTAATGCGGCTGTTCTTGTTGTTGTCAAGGCGAGTCAGGCGTGGGAGTGTTCCGTTAGGATTGGTTTCAGCGTTGTACATGTTATTGTAGCTATCCTTAAGCAGAGCAGGAGTCCAAGAGTCATCCGACGGGTTCATGATAGAAAGACGCATCTTTGAATAAGAAAGGATGTCCATACCCAGTACACCGTATGTGTAAAGACTGAAGTCCCAATCCTTATAAGTAGCGCTGAGGTTCAAACCGAAGTTAAACTTAGGCAGACCATTGCCGAGGATTACGCGGTCATTATCATCGAGTGTGCCGTTCTTATCAGTATCAACGAAGAGGAAGTCACCGATCTGTGCATCCTGTCCCTGAGCCTTAGCTTTGTCGAGTTGCTCCTGAGTTTTGATGATACCTGCAACTTTATATCCATAGTATGAACCTACGGCTTCGCCTTCGCGACAGATAGAGTGGTTGTTCCAGTTGAAACCTGTACCACTGATAGCACCAAGGTTTGAACCGTCGATTTCGTCGGCAGAATATGTGCTGTTGCCACCGGTACATGTTGCAGTGTAGTCCGCACCCATCTTCTTAATCTTATTCTTCAAGGTAGAACCGTTGAATGCCACGTTGATAGCCCAGTCCTTATTGAGTTTCTTGTTGTAGTTTACAGAGAATTCGAAACCGGTATTATCAATCTGACCGTAGTTGGTATAGATAGAAGTATTACCTGCTGATGGACGAATCTGACGCTCAAGGAGCAAGTCCTTAGTCTTACGAGTGAAGAAGTCCATGGTAACAGTCAAGTCATTGTTGAGGAATCCGAGGTCAAGACCGAAGTTAGTCTGTTCGTTGGTTTCCCATTTCAAGTTGGTATCAACCAGTGGTGCATAGAATCCAACAACACGGTCGAACGAACCGGTAGTACCACCACCAAGACCAGGAGCGTAGAAGTTGTACTTGGTATCGGCAGAAGACAGGGCATAAGTAGAACGTCCTGCGATACCACCGGCATTACCAGTCTGACCCCAACCGATACGAACCTTAGCATTGCTGATAGCCTTCACGTCTTTCAGGAAAGACTCTTCCTTCACGCGCCAAGCGATGGCAGCTGATGGGAAAGTACCCCAACGGTGTCCTTCAGAGAAGTTAGAAGAACCGTCGCGACGTACGGTAGCAGTCACCACGTAGCGGTCGAAGAGACTGTAAATCAAACGTCCATAGTATGAGATAGTACGTACTTCAGCGTTGAAACCACCATTACCATTGATACTTTTAGCATCATTGGTGAGAGAGATCACACGGTTGTTGGGAGAGAGGAAGCCGTGCGCACTTGCGCTAACCCATGAACCTTCATACTTGCTTACAGAGTTACCAGCCATCAAGGTCAGGTTATTGAAATCAGTCTTCCAGTTATAGGTCATGTAAGTTTCAATGCTCTTGCTCAGACCCTTGCTCAGGCTGAGTCCGAAGTCATAGTAAGCCTGGTTACGACCTTCGTACTTCACTTCAGTCATAGTACCGCCGATATTGTTGTAACGCTTGTACATACCAGAGAACTCGTCATTGTCAGAGTTGGTCTGTGTCCAAGAAGCGATAGCGTGGATGTTGAGCTTATGCTCCTTCAGGTTGAGAAGTGTAATGTCGATGTAGGGGTTGATAGAAATACGTGAGTTGCGAGTTACGCGACCGATTTCCATCTGTGAAGCATAGGGGTTCTGAGCCTGAGCGGTCATACCTTCCCATCCGTCAGGCGTAGGAGCCTTACCTGCGCCATAGGTACCATCGGGGTTCACCACATTAACATTAACCAACTGACCAGTTACGTCATCGATATAGTCGAGTGATGGAGCCATCTGCGCGATATCACGCTGTGATGACAGGTTACCATTGTTACCCAAACCGATGTTGTTACCTTTAACGGTAGAGTACATGTAGTTCATATCACCACCAAACTCAATGTAGTCATTGACCTTAGTCTTAACGCTGGCGCGTGAGGTGAGGCGGTCATACTTGGTGTTAACGATGATACCCTTGTTCTGCAAGTAACCAAGAGAGAAGTTGTACTGAGTCTTTTCAGTACCACCATTAGCAGAGATACCATACTGTTGACGGAGTGAAGTGCGATACATCTGATCCTGCCAGTCGATGAGGTTGCGCTTACCATCGTAAGCCTCAGCCCAGATCTGGTTGTTCAGCGTAGCGCCGTCATTAGCTTTAGACTCGCGGATAGAACGAGCATAATCGTTACCAGTGAGGGTTTTCAGTTTGTAAGGAAGAGTCTGAATACCAAGGTCAGCAGTGATCTTGATGTTCATCTTGCCTTTCTGACCGTGCTTAGTGGTAATCATGATAACACCATTCGCACCGGCAGAACCGTAAATTGCAGTAGCAGAAGCGTCCTTCAAGACTTCAATACTCTCGATATCAGCAGGGTTAACGAAGTCGGCATTGGTACCAACCTGCACACCATCTACTACATAGAGAGGCTGAGCATCACCGTTGATAGTACCGATACCACGGATACGGATGGCAGATTTAGAACCAGGAGCACCGTCCTGATTGGTAACCATCACACCAGCAGCTGCACCTTGGAGGGCCTGAGCGATGTTAACAGGCACCTTGCGTTCCATTTGCTCCTTATTAATAGTAGCCACAGAACCAGAGATGTCTGACTTCTTCATTGTACCATAACCTACTACAACGAGGTCGTTAAGTACTGTTTCATCGCCCTTGAGGACAACTTTGAGATTGGTTTTGCCGTTGACAGCCACCTTTTCAGTAGCATATCCCACGTAAGAGATACTCAACTGTGCGTTGGCTTTCACGTTCAACTGGAAGCGACCATCGAAATCAGTCACGGTACCGTCGTTTGTGCCCAGCACTTTAACGGTTGCACCGATAATCGGTTCGCCACTTTCATCACTTACTGTTCCTTTTACAAGGCTCTGTGCCGAAATCCCCAAGGGGAATAAACAGAGCAGCAACAGTAAAAACAACGGCTTTTCAATCTTTCTTAAGTTAGTTGAATTTGACATAAATAGAACAGATTAAAATTAGTTATTGATTGGTTAATATTGTTGTTGGTTTGTTTAGGTTGCCTCACGCATTTGTTGCGGTAAGGCGATGCAAATATAATTTATTATTCCTTAACATCTGTTCATAATCGGCAAAAAAAACTTTGTTTCTTGTTACATTTTGAATTTTGTTACACAGGATGAGGGTATATTTTACACAACACAAAGTTTTCTGTCGATCAAGAAAACGCGTCAGAGCAAAAAAGTAGAGATTCAACCCCTATAGTATGCAATATAAATACTTTTTGAAACATGCAAAGCTGTTAAAACATCCTATAAAACACACCGTGACTGTTCGTATATACCTTATATATAATGCGCGCGTGCGCACGATTACACGCACGTGGTAACACGAAGGATGATAGTTTATATAGCAACTCAAAAGAGTAAGAATATACAAAACAGAGTTTTTTCAGTGATACTATTCTATCAGAATATATGCAAAAAAGATACAGAGCTTGATGGTTTGAAAAAAAATGTGTAACTTTGGCAACGGAAATAGAAAATGGATGCTCGCAAATACAAGAAAACAAGGAACGGCTGTCTTTGGATCTGCTGGAAAAGCAGCAGCAACGGGAGCGAGAAGCAACCTAAGGCTGCTGGAGAGGAAGTAGCAACGGGAGCGAGAAGCAACCTAAGGCAGCTGGAGATGCAGCAGCAACGGGAGCGGGAACTGACCTAAAGCGCCAGGGAACGCCGCAGAAACAGGAGCAATAACCTAAACAAATATTTTTAAAAAACAATAATACAATGAAGAGAAATGTAATTCTGACCGTAATCGGTTGCCTCATGAGCGTTATGGCATGGGGCGAACAGGTGGTTGTGGAGACTAAAAACATGACCATGGTACTCGATGTAGAGCAAGGCAAGCATCCACAATACGTGTATTTCGGCAGTAAACTCAATGCCGAAGAACTTGCCCATCTGCAAAAACCCGTGGAAGGACGCATGGATGCCTATCCTGCCTATGGTCTCAACACACCGGCAGAAGCAGCTTTTGCCATGCGCCATGCAGACGGTAACCTATCGTCAGCACTTTATGCCGATGGTGTAAGTCGCAATGGCGACGTGACCACCATCCGCCTGAAAGACCCTGTTTATCCCATCACCGTCAATCTGAAATATAAAGCATACCGCGATGTAGATATGATTGAAGCATGGAGCGAGGTGACCAACGGCGAAAAACAGACCGTCACCCTCACCACTTTTGCCTCTGCCATGCTACCCATTCGCCGTGGCGATGTATGGATGAGCCACCTCTATGGATCGTGGGCAAACGAGGGGCGCCTGGTGGAAGAACCACTCCATGCCGGTCAGCGTGTGATTGTCAACAAGGACGGCACGCGCAATTCGCATACCTCTCACGCCGAAGTGATGTTCTCCTTGGATGGCAAAGCCCGCGAGAATAGCGGTCAGGTGATAGGTGCAGCCCTTTGCTACAGTGGCAACTACCGTCTGAAAGTCAATACCGACGACACCGAATACCATTATTTCTTTGCAGGCATCAACGAAGACAATTCAGAGTATCACCTTAAGAAAGGAGAAACCTTTGTGACGCCAGCTCTTGCCCTAACCTTCAGCAACGAAGGTCTTTCAGGCGCCAGTCGCAATTTCCACAAATGGGGTCGCAATTACAAACTGATGCACGGCAATGTGGAGCGCAAAATCCTTTTGAACTCTTGGGAAGGTGTCTATTTCGACATCAACCAGCAGGGCATGGATCAGATGATGGCTGATATCGCCTCAATGGGAGGTGAATTGTTTGTAATGGACGATGGCTGGTTTGGCGACAAATATCCCCGCAAGACCGACAACTCATCACTTGGCGACTGGACCGTAGATAAAAACAAGTTGCCCGATGGCATCGAAGGTCTGTTGCGCGACGCAAAGAAGAACGGAGTAAAATTCGGCATTTGGTTGGAACCAGAGATGACCAATACCGTCAGCGAACTCTATGAAAAGCATCCCGACTGGATCATCAAGGCCCCTAAGCGCGACGCCGTGCTGGGTCGCGGCGGCACGCAGTTGGTGCTCGACCTGTCTAATCCCAAGGTGCAAGACTTCATTTTCAGCATTGTAGATAATCTCCTGACGAAATATCCAGAGATTGATTATATCAAATGGGACGCTAACATGGCGATTATGAACCACGGCTCACAGTATCTCAACATGGCAGACCAGAGCCATCTGTATATAGCCTACCACCGTGGGTTCGATGCCGTATGCAAGCGCATCCGCGCCAAATATCCCGATATCACCATCCAGGCATGCGCTTCAGGAGGCGGTCGTGCCAACTGGGGCATACTCCCCTACTTCGATGAGTTCTGGGTTTCCGACAATACCGATGCGCTCCAGCGCATCTACATGCAGTGGGGGACCAGCTATTTCTTCCCCGCAATCGCCATGGCAAGCCATATTTCCGCAACACCCAACCATACTGTGTTCCGCACCACGTCGTTGAAATACCGTATCGACGTAGCCATGAGCGGTCGTTTGGGCATGGAGATTCAGCCGAAAAACATGACCGATGCCGAGAAAGAACTGTGTCGCAAAGCCATTGCCGAATACAAGCAGATACGTCCCATCGTACAGTTTGGCGACATCTACCGCCTTGTTTCGCCCTACGACAAGAAGGGTCTTGCCTCGATGATGTATGTCACCGAAGCCAAAGATAAGGCAGTGTTCTACTGGTGGAAGACCGAATCGTTCCAAAACGAGCACTTGCCACGTGTCCACATGGCAGGTCTTGACGCCACTAAGATGTATCGCGTGAAGGAGTTGAACCGCATCGACGTAGAGCCACTCGCCATTGAGGGCAAGCTGTTCAGCGGTGCATACCTGATGAACCACGGTCTCGACGTGCCTTACCGCAACAATACGGAGTGGAACGCACGCACTGATTGGTCGAGCCGCGTATTGCTCCTTGAAGCCCAATAATCGTCAGCAGGCGCACATGGTGCGCACCTATTTATAATGAAAGACACACATCGTAACAGATGACAACAAGAAAGAAAGAAAAGACAGACCTGCTCGCCTACATCCGCGAGGGCCGTACGATGACACGGAGGGAAAAGCTCAATCTGATTATTCAGTTGAGTATTCCCTCCATACTCGCACAGCTCTCCACCATCGTTATGTTTTTCATTGACGCCTCGATGGTGGCACATCTGGGTGCCAAGGCATCCGCATCTATCGGATTGATAGAGAGCACTTCGTGGCTCTTTGGCGGACTTGCCTCCGCTTGTTCCATGGGTTTTTCCGTCCAAGTGGCACACGCCATCGGTGCCAACGACTTCGATCGTGCACGCCACATTCTTCGTCAAGGCATCACCTGCTGCCTCATTTTCAGCGCATGTTTAGCCACTACGGGCATTATCATCCATCGCGCCCTCCCCTATTGGTTGGGTGGAACAGCCGATATTGCCTCCGATTCATCGCTTTACTTTCTGATATTTTCCTGCGCTGCCCCTTTGTTCCAACTCGAACACCTTTTTGGTTCGATGCTCAAATGCTCAGGTAATATGAAGGTGCCCAGTATGCTAAACATCATGATGTGTTTTCTCGATGTAATTTTCAACAGCATTTTCATCTTCATCTTAGGCTTCGGCGTAGTCGGTGCAGCCATGGGCACCAGTTGTGCCTACCTTGTCATCACATCGCTGATGGGATATTTTCTCATCTTCCGTTCCGACATTCTGCATCTGAAAGGACGTCGCGGTTCGTTCCGTCCCACCATCTCCACAGTGAAGGCCGCCTTTGGCATCGGCGCCCCCATGGGTTTACAACACCTATTGATGGGTGGCGCACAGATTGTGAGTACGATGATTGTAGCGCCTTTGGGCACTATCGCCATTGCCGCCCACTCGTTGGCCATCACGGTAGAGAGCCTGTGTTACATGCCGGGCTACGGCATTGCCGAGGCAGCCACAACGCTTGTTGGTCAAGGTATCGGCGCCGGACAGCGCCTGCTGACCCGTTCTTTTGCCTATCTGTCTGTAGGACTTGGAGTTTTGGTGATGACGTTTATGGGTGGTATGATGTATCTCTTTGCCCCCCAACTCATGGTGTTGATGACTCCCGTCGAGCTCATTCAGGAGGTCGGCACAGTATGTTTACGCATCGAAGCCTTTGCCGAACCCATGTTTGCAGCAGCCATTGTGTGTAACGGAGTATTTATCGGTGCAGGCGACACACTGCGCCCTGCCATGATGAGTCTGGCATCCATGTGGGGTGTGCGTCTCACGTTGGCAGCCTTGCTCGCTGTGAGCCACGGTCTGCCAGGCGTTTGGACCGCCATGGCCATCGAACTGACGTTCCGCGGTTTGATATTCCTTACCCGTCTGTGGCATGGCGGTTGGGCAAATCGCATGCGCCCCTGACCCGCCACTGGGTATAAAGAATACAGCCCCGACTTCATACAAGTCGAGGCTGTTTCTTTCTTTTCCTATTAATAACTAAAAAACCTACTTTCTCTTAAATTTGTGGATTGTCGTTGTTTCTCACCCACAAACCTGTTGCAGCTAATGCTGCACACAGGGTAATCCATGTCATGTTAATCATCTCTTTACCTTTTTAATACCTAAAATTAAACATTAACCTAACTATCAAACTACTACTGCCTTCTCTATTATCCTCATTCTTTCACCTATTTACCTATTGTGTTATCCTGTTTCCTGATGTGTTATCCTAATCTTTTCCTTTTGAGCTCTTTCTTTGTTATCCTATCTTCTTACCTATTCTACCTATTTACCTTTCTTACTAACAATCTTATGTTATCCTATTGAATGTGTTCTCTCTTGATCACGGTGCAAAGTTAAGCAGATTCTGCGAACCTGCCACAGAATCTGCTTACAAAACTTTGAAAATGGGTGTATAATTGACCTTAATCAATTTATTGTGTTCGCGCACACAACTCTTTTCCCACTAAATTAGTCAATTCGACAAACTGTGGAATGGTGAGTTGCTCAGGTCGTTTGGTCATCATTTCATGCTGTGTGAGTGGGCTGTCGATAGTCGAAAGGTTAGGCAGCAACTGGCGTAGCGACACGCGCAACATCTTGCGGCGCTGGTTGAAAACGGTTTTCACCACGCGCTTAAACAGCTGTTCGTCGCATCCGAGGTGTTCCACGGAGTTGCGTGTCATGCGTATGACCGCACTTTTCACCTTTGGCGGTGGGTTAAACACGGTTTCATCCACGGTGAAGAGATAGTCCACGTCATACCACGCCTGTGTCAGTACCGAGAGAATGCCGTATGCCTTGTTACCCGGTTCACTCGCCATTCTGAGTGCCACTTCACGTTGTATCATGCCCGTGCAACAAGGAATGAGGTTGCGGTTGTCGAGCATTTTGAAGAATATCTGCGATGAAATATCGTAGGGATAATTGCCCGTCAATACAAACTGCTTGCCATCGAACACCTTGGTGAGATCCATTCTGAGGAAATCCTCACCGAGTATATTCTCTCTGAGTTTAGGAAAATGTTCGTTCAGATACGCCACACTCTCGCGGTCTATCTCTACCACTTTCAGTGGGCGGGGTTTTTCCACGAGATATTGAGTCATCACTCCCATGCCGGGTCCCACTTCGAGGACGGGCAAATCTGGGCATGCATCAACAGTATCGGCTATGCGTTTGGCAATGCCGAGGTCGGTCAGAAAGTGCTGACCGAGGTTTTTCTTGGGTCTTACTTGTTTCATTCTTGCGCCTTAAAGGTACTTTGCAAAGGTAAAACAATTATTCAATATTCACAAATTTTGCGAACACTTATTATATATAGGTCTATTATTTTGCCTCATCATCCCACCCTCATGTCCATACACCCTATCGCCTTGGGCGCCTCTGAGCAGATGTCATTGTGGATGATGGATTATCGGTCAGATGTCCAACGACCGTTGTGTAGCTTTCCGGTCGTGTACCGCCTTACACCCTTGTGTCAGCAGTCTTTTGATGTTGCCTTTCATGCCTTCCTGCTGCATGCGGTGTCCACAGGGGATGTATTTGCACTTAATTCCGGTGATGTGCTTATCTACGCGGAAGTCTTGCGGGCGTTCCACGGGTTTACTGGTCACTGAGAGATAGAGTTTTCCCAAGTCGCCAAGGTTGACCACTTGTCCTTCACTCAATGCCAATCGAATGGTGGAAAAGAGTTCTGCCATGACCATCCGCACATCGGAAACCTTTGCCGAGCAGTTGGCTTGTATCCGTTCTTCTATCTGTTCGAGCGTCAATTCTGCACCACGTATGGTGTGGGCATAGTACATGCCATAATGATTGCGAGACTTAATTTCTCCCTTTACCAACATAAATTTTACTGCCATAATCTTCGTGTGTTTAAATGATATGAGTTAATTGTGACTGCAAAATTAGCAAAAAACGATAGCGAAAGCAAATCTATTCATACCCCATTACTACCCTATCAATATTGTTTGGGGCAGCAAATCAATTTGTTTTCCTCAGCAAATCAATTTATTTTGCTGAGCAAATCAATTTGTTTTCCTCGGCAAATCAATTTGATTTGCTCACCCATACTCCGTCTAAAGCGCAACAACATGCTATATTTCTGCAAGTTACACGCGTTTCACGATCTATTGACAAATATCACTTATCATCGTCATGATACCACAACACACTAAAAAGGGGAGGTCGCCCTTAGGCAACTTCCCCATTATCATCATGTTTGTTGATTTTCGATTTGTACTGCGACAAAGATGTCGCGCGTACGTTTTTAGATTTTGTTCTGCAACTTCATATCGATTACTACACCTGTTGCAACAGCTGCAGCGCAGAGAACAGTGGCAATTGCCATAATTTCAAATACTACCATAATAGTTATCCTTTCTTTGTGTTTTGTTATTACTTTGAGGTCTGCCCGAAGGCTCGCCTCGTTTTTTTCATCTCTTAAATGAGTTACTTACCAAGATTAACCTTGTTGTTCACTCTGACTGCCTCAGCAATCGTAATGGCTACAACAGCCACAATTAACAATACTAAAGTCATGTTCTTCCTTTCTTTTTAATTTGTGTTATCCTGTAATTGTTATCCTGTGCATTTCTCTTAATGCGATGCAAAGGTACGCACTAAATATCAACCTTGCAAGCATTGTGTGCGCAAACAACACAAAAATACCCTATTCTTTGACCCATATCAAAGATTTGACATGTATCAATACATCTTCACGGAAATGTAACTATATAGCTGGGGAATATCGGATTCATAGTGCTTCATACGGCAGTATATTGTATAATAAGGTGTAGGGAGGGAGGAGAAACAGACTTTGGCGCTACGCGCCCAAGGTACTCACGCTCAAGAATAAAAAAGAAAATTGCTTTTTTCTTTTTTATTCTGCTCGCTTATTCGTACCTTTGCCTACGGAAACATGAAGACAACAAACATCATCATCAAGATACTGATGCCTCTTGTGCTGGGCGGAGCGATACTCTATTGGATGTATCGTGGGGAAAACTGGCAAGAGATGCAACACGTTATGACCGACGAAATGGACTGGACGTGGATGCTTCTCTCCTTTCCTTTCGGCATACTCGCACAGATGTTCAGAGGGTGGAGATGGCGTCAAACGCTCGAACCAATGGGCGAGCACCCTCGCCACTCCGTCAGCATTCATGCCGTTTTCCTATCCTATGCCGCCTCACTCATCGTGCCGCGCGTGGGCGAGTTTACTCGCTGCGGCGTGTTGAAGCGCTACGACAACATCTCGTTTCCTAAGGCATTGGGGACGGTGGTCACCGAGCGCGCCATCGACTCACTACTCGTCATGGGCATAACCGCTGTGGTTTTGCTCTTCGAAATGAGCACTTTCGGCATGTTTTTCCATAAGACAGGCACCAACCTCAGCACCATTCTCCACCATTTCTCATGGACAGGCTACTTCGTGGTGGCTATCTGTCTGCTGGCACTGATGGTGTTGCTCCACTTTCTGCTGCGCAAACTCTCGTTCTACGATAAGGTGAAAGCCACGCTGAAAGGCATTTGGCAAGGAGTCATCTCGCTCAAAGACGTAGCCAATGTGCCACTGTTCATCGTCTTTACCGCTGCCATTTGGCTGAGCTACTTCCTACACTATTACCTCACATTCTTCTGTTTCGACTTCACAGCAAACCTCGGCATAGGATGTGCCATGGTCACTTTCATCGTAGGAAGCATTGCAGTTATCGTACCGACACCCAACGGAGCCGGGCCCTGGCACTTTGCCGTAAAGACCATGCTGATACTCTACGGCGTGGCAGACACGCAGGCACTCTGCTTCGTGTTTATCGTACACACCATACAGACACTACTCGTGGTGGCACTCGGCATCTATGCCTGCATCGCGCTTGCCTTTACCCATCGCCACAACAGCATCGGGGAAAAAACATCAGAAACAACATTGTTCAACAAATTATAAAATTTCAAAGACTATGAACGAAATCACAAAACTGGATCCACAGTGCATCTGGAAAAACTTCTACGCCCTGACACAAGTACCACGCCCAAGCGGACATCTGGAGAAAATTCAGCAGTTTTTACTCGACTTCGGCAAACAGGTTGGGGTCGAAGCATTCAAGGACCCAGCAGAAAATATCGTTTTCCGCAAACCTGCCACACCGGGCATGGAAAACAGAAAAGGCGTCATCCTACAGGCTCACATGGACATGGTGCCACAAAAAACACCAGACTCACCACACAATTTCGAGACCGATGCCATCCAACCATGGATTGACGGAGAATGGGTGAAAGCCACAAACACCACACTCGGAGCTGACAACGGACTCGGCGTAGCAGCTATCATGTCGGTAATGGAAGACAAATCGCTCGTGCACGGACCTGTGGAAGCACTCATCACTGCCGATGAGGAGACCCACATGGTGGGTGTCAACAACCTGCCCAGTGGCGAACTCCATGGCGATATCCTGCTCAATCTCGATACCGAACTATGGGGCGAATTTGTCATTGGTTCGGCTGGTGGAGTGGATGTTACTGCCACGCTCGACTATAAGGAAGTGGATACCGACCCCACAGATGCTGCCGTTAAGGTGACACTGCAGGGACTCCGCGGCGGTCACAGCGGCCTGGAAATCCAAGAAGGACGCGGCAACGCCAACAAGATGATGGTGCGCTTTGTGCGCGAAGCCATCGAAGAGACCGAAGCACGGCTGGCTTCATGGCACGGCGGAAACATGCGCAATGCTATTCCATTCAAGGCTGAAGTGGTGCTCACCCTTCCGAAAGAGAATGTAGAGGCACTCAAAGAACTGGTTGCCGACTGGCTCACCGACTTCCAAGAGGAGTATGCTCCCATTGAAAAGAACATCCAGTTGACCGTAGAAGAAGTGGCAACACCAGCCAAACAGGTGCCCGTAGAACTGCAAGACAATCTCATCAACGTCATCTACGCTTGCCACAATGGTGTATTCCGCATGATTCCCCACTATCTCGACGTAGTAGAGACATCGAGCAACCTTGCCATCATCGACATTGCGGAGGGTAAGACTGCCATGAAGATTCTCGTACGCTCAAGCCGCGAAGACATGAAAGAGAATCTCGTGAAGACCCTCGAAAGCTGCTTCAACATGGCTGGCATGAAGGTAGAAACTACTGGCGATTATGCCGGTTGGGACCCCAACCCCGACTCAGAAATCCTCGGTCTGCTGCTCAAAGAGTATAAGGAGCTGTTTGGAAAAGACGGTGTCGTACAGGTAGTACACGCCGGACTGGAGTGCTCCGTCATACTCGGCAAATACCCACACCTCGATGTGGTGAGCCTCGGCCCGACGCTCGAATCACCTCACACCACGACCGAACGCGCACTCATCAGCACCGTGGAACCCTTCTGGCAACTGCTCAAGAAAACACTGGCTGATATTCCTGAGAAATAACAACCAACGGTCGGTGGATGCAAACAAACAGCACCGAAAGACCGTATCATACCCGTCAATGGCAGACACCTGATGTGTTTGCCATTGACTTTTTTGTTGCCTAAAGAGAAAGAAAAAACGAAAAAACCTTTGCATTTTCAACTGATTATTGTAATTTTGCAAGCAATAAAACCAAAGTAACAACATAAAATGGACGACTACCCGGCGGATAATTACAATTCGTAAGGCGTGAGGAGCAGCATGGCAAGACAGCTAATCCTCTTGCCACAAAGTCATTTGCACCAAAAAAGGATTAGCACAATGAAGACATTCTGGAACACTAACAACGGACTGACCCAAATCAAAGAGTGGCAGCCCAACTGTTGGATACAGGTTACATGCCCAACAGAGGAAGACAGTCAACTGCTCGAAGAACAGTATAACATTCCCGATTATTTCCTATCCGACATCAGCGATACCGATGAGCGGGCACGTTATGAGTACGACGATGGTTGGATGCTCATCATCCTGCGTATCCCCTACGTCAAAGAGGTACGCTCACGTACGCCATATACCACCGTGCCACTGGGTATCATCCATAAGCGCGATGTCACCATCACCGTATGCTACTACGAAACCAATATGATGATCGACTTCGTTTCGTTCCAGCAAAAAAGAGCTGAGGGATTCACCGACCATGTCGATATGATTTTCCGACTCTTCCTGTCGTCGGCTGTTTGGTATCTGAAACGACTCAAGCAAATCTCTATGCTCATCGACAAAGCCAAACGAAACCTCGACCGCGAAGTAAACAACGAGAGTCTTATCGGACTGTCAAGACTGCAAGACTCACTCACTTACTTCAACACATCTATCCGTGGCAACGAGGTGCTGCTCTCCAAACTGAAATTTAAACTGCAGATTGACGAACTCGACGCCGACCTCATCGAAGATGTAAACATCGAGATGACACAGGCACGGGAAACTACCAATATCTATTCCAACATTCTCGAATCAACAATGGATACCTATCAGAGCATTATCAACAACAACATGAACACCATCATGCGTACGCTCACATCGGTAACCATCATACTCATGCTACCCACACTCATATCAAGTTTCTTCGGTATGAACCTCATCAACGGCATGGAGACAAGTCCCATAGGCTTCGCCATCGCCATCATTCTGTCACTCATTATATCAGTGGCATCATGGGCAGTTTTCAGACATAAACGACTCATTTAAGGGAAAAAATATCAATTTTCTGACATAAAATTAGGCTGTTTCAGATATTTTGCGTACTTTTGAAGCCTATTATGTGTACTCTAACCCATTTTCATGAACTCAAACATTAAGATGATGGACTCTCAAGAACAAACGCTCGAACAAGAGCGCAACATCCAGCAGCCAACGGCTGAAACAGAGCAAAATGCACTGCAACAGCACGAGCGTAAGCAGTATCAGAACAAACAGGAAGTGCTCGAACGCGTGCGCGAAATAGCACAAAGCGATGAAGCACCACAGAAAGACGAAGTGGATTACCTCAAAACGGTATTCTACAAACTGCACACTGCCGAACGCGAAGCTAAGCTCAAAGATTATATTGCCAATGGAGGAAACCCCGACACCTACCAAATCGTACCCGACGAAACAGAGGAGGCCTTCAAAGCAGAGATGAGCATCATCAAGGAAAGAAGACAGAAACTATTCCTCGAGCAGGAGCAGGAAAAACAAGACAACCTGCAGAAGAAACTCGATATCATAGAGAAAATCAAAGCGATGATTACATCGCCTGAAGAGGCAAACAAGTCGTATAAAGACTTCAAAGCACTGCAAGAGGAATGGAAAGAAATAAAAAATGTGCCCGTAGAAAAAGCCAACGAACTGTGGCGAAACTACCAGCTCTATGTGGAACAGTTCTACGATCTGCTCAAACTCAACAGTGAAGCACGCGAATACGACTTCAAGAAGAACCTTGAAAAGAAAACACGTCTATGCGAAGCTGCGGAGAAACTCGCTGAAACACCCGATGCTATCAGTGCATTCCATCAACTACAACAGCTTCATCAAGAGTATCGCGAAACTGGCCCTGTGGCTAAAGAGCTACGCGAAGAAATATGGGCACGATTCAAAGCTGCATCTACCGTTATCAACAAGAAGCACCAGCAGTATTTCGATGAACGAAAGGCACAAGAGGAAGAAAACCTCACCCGCAAGACTGCACTCTGTGAAAAAATAGAGGCAGTCGTTAAGGAAGACAATAAAAACAGCAACGATTGGGATAAACATACCAAGGCTATTATGGAGTTGCAAGCCGAGTGGAAAACCATTGGCTTTGCGCCACAGAAGATGAACGTCAAAATCTTCGAGCGCTTCCGTAAGGCCTGCGACGAATTCTTCAAAAACAAAGCTGAATATTTCAGAAACAGAAAGGAAGAATATAAGAACAATGCCGATAAGAAACGTGCACTGATAGAAAAAGCGAAAGCCTTGCAGGATTCTACCGATTGGAAATCGACAAGCGATAAGTTTATCAATCTGCAAAAAGAGTGGAAAACTATCGGTACTGTGCCCAAGAAAATGGGCGACCAAATGTGGCAGGAGTTCAACGGCATCTGCAACAAGTTCTTCGAAGCGGCTAATGCTGCTGGAGCGGGCACACGAAGCGCAGAGCACCAGAACCTCAACAAGAAGCGCGAAATTGTGGAGCAACTCAAAGCGCTCACCGAACAAGCTGGCGATGACCTTCAGGCTAAGGTGCAGAAACTCGTGGCAGAATATCAAGCCGTAGGTCATGTACCCTACAAAGAGAAGGACAAAATCTATGAAGAATATCATGCCATACTGGATAAACTCTACAAGACACTGAACATCAGTTCTGCCAAGCGCCGACTCAACAATTTCAAAGACAACCTCAAACAGGTGGCTGGACGTGGTGAAAACGCCCTCGACAACGAGCGGGCACGATTGATGAGACAGTATGAGCAGTTGAAAAACGAGGTGCAGACCTACGAAAACAATCTCGGTTTCCTCAATGCGTCATCTAAGAAAGGAAATTCACTCATTGACGAAATGAACAGAAAAGTACAGAAATTGAAAGACCAAGTGCAGTTGGTGCGCGAAAAGATCAAAGCCATCGATAGCAATAAAGAACAGTAAACAGCATCGTCATACCAGATACAGACAAAGGGAAAGGTCAACAACCTTTCCCTTTGTTGTTATTCTCCATGCCCCAACTGCCGGTTGCTTAATTGTTCTAACGATGGTCGAACGGTGGTCAATCGGTGGTCAATTGCCCAACATCGACCACACCATATGCTTTTGAATCTCTGCATATTAGAACAAAAGGTGGTCGATGGTAACAAAATGATGACGTCGCGTGCGCGTGTGCGTGCGCATACACACGCGAGATATATAAGAGGAGAATATCGATAAAAGAAACAGAAAAGAATAGGCAGCATTGAGAAGTTTTAACGTCAAACAACCACATATTGATAGAACTTTGAACGCTATAAGACGGAGGTAGGCGCTGCACGTCGAAGGTACTCTCGTTCGGAAAAGCGAAAGAAAATTTCCGTTTTCTTTTGCTTTTCACTCACTTATTCGTACCTTTGCAGTCGATTTTAAAATTAAGAGAATGCAGGATATCCGTAACATTGCGATTATCGCACACGTGGACCACGGCAAAACTACGCTCGTGGACAAGATGATGCTGGCAGGAAACTTATTCCGTGAGGGACAAGACCTGAGTAGCCAAGTATTGGACTCCAATGACTTGGAACGCGAAAGAGGCATCACAATTCTTTCCAAAAACGTAAGTATTAACTGGAAAGGTACAAAAATCAACATCATAGACACTCCAGGACACTCCGACTTCGGAGGCGAAGTGGAACGCGTACTCAACATGGCAGACGGTTGTCTGCTACTGGTCGATGCGTTTGAAGGACCTATGCCACAGACTCGCTTCGTGCTGCAAAAGGCATTGGAAATCGGTCTGAAACCTATCGTGGTGGTGAACAAAGTAGATAAACCCAACTGCCGACCAGAGGAAGTATATGAAATGGTGTTCGACTTGATGTTCTCTCTCGATGCTACAGAAGACCAACTCGACTTCCCTGTAGTATATGGTTCAGCTAAAAACGGATGGATGGGCGAAGACTATAACAAGCCTACCACCGATATCACTTATCTGCTCGACAAGATTGTTGAGGTGATTCCAGCACCAAAACAGATTGAGGGCACTCCACAGATGCTTATTACAAGTTTGGACTACAGCAGCTATACCGGACGTATCGCTGTGGGACGTGTACACCGTGGACATCTGAAAGACGGACAGCAAGTGACCATCTGCCACCGCGATGGTTCGCAGGAGAAAACAAAGATAAAAGAGTTGCACGTGTTCAATGGAATGGGCCACCAGCGCACAGAACGAGTAGATTGCGGCGACATCTGTGCCGTAATCGGATTGGAGAAATTTGAAATCGGTGATACCATCTGCGATGCAGAAAATCCCGAAGCACTGCCTCCTATCGCTATCGACGAACCCACCATGTCGATGCTCTTCACTATCAACGACTCACCATTCTTCGGTAAAGAGGGTAAGTTTGTGACTTCAAGACATATCAGCGAGCGACTGAACAAGGAACTGGAGAAGAACCTTGCGCTGCGCGTAAGGCAAGTGGAAGACGCTAACGACCGCTGGATAGTAAGCGGACGTGGTGTGCTGCACCTCTCGGTACTCATCGAGACCATGCGTCGTGAGGGCTATGAACTGCAGGTGGGACAGCCTCAAGTAATCTATAAAGAGATTGACGGAGTGAAATGCGAACCTATCGAAGAACTCACCATCAATGTGCCTGAGGAATTTGCCTCTAAGATGATTGACATGGTGACACGACGCAAAGGCGACATGACCTCGATGATCAATCTCGGAGAACGTGTGGATATCGAATTTAATATCCCTTCACGAGGCATTATCGGACTGCGTACCAATGTATTGACAGCATCGCAAGGTGAGGCTATCATGGCACACCGCTTCAAAGAATATCAACCTTACAAGGGCGATATAGAGCGCCGTTCCAACGGTTCTATGATTGCCATGGAAACTGGAACTGCTTTCGCCTACTCTATCGACAAGTTGCAAGACCGTGGTAAGTTCTTCATCGATCCAGGCGAAGATGTATATTACGGTGAGGTAGTCGGCGAACATGTTCACGACAACGACCTTGTGGTGAATGTGACAAAAGCCAAACAGCTGACCAACGTACGTGCTTCAGGTTCGGACGATAAGGCTCGCATCATACCGAAGACAGTGATGTCGCTCGAAGAGTGCTTGGAGTATATCAAGGAAGACGAACTCGTAGAGGTTACTCCTAAGTCAATGCGTATGCGTAAAATTATCCTCGACCACGACCAGCGCAAAAAGGCTAATAAGTCGTAACCGAGGATATATGAATCGGATATATCCCACATCGGCAAACAGACCGATGGAGGATAAATAATAAGTCTGGGTTATTCCGGATAGTGGAGGTTCTCATCAGTAGCATGATCGAGAACCTCTTCTACATAGCGGCGGGCTTCAAGACGTGCCATGGGAAGGTCGTGGAGCAACCAGTTGCCGCAATCGCGAGGTGCAGCACCGGGTATCTCGCCTTCATAATCTGCAACGAAACGGAAGGTGCGGCGCATGAGATCGAGGATGTCACGACTCTCGTAATCACCACGAATCAAAAGGTAATTACCAGTCAGACAGCCCATCGGTCCCCAATAGATGATGCGATCTTTCCATTCAGCATCGTTGCGCAGATAGGTAGCAGCAAGATGTTCGATAGTATGGATGGCACCATTGTGGAGCACGGGTTCACGGTTGGGCTCCTTCATACGGATATCAAAAGTGGTAACGGTCTCACCACCTACTTGGTCTTTGCGACTCACATAGATGCCACGGAGCAAACGCTCATGGTCTATCGTAAAACTGGGTATCTTATTCATATAGCGATTCTACAAATGTCTTGGTTACTTGAAAAGAGTTTTCGGCAATGGTATTCCAAAAGTCATGATACATGGAAGCATCGGTATCGCGAAGGGGAATATCACTCACCACACGAAACGAGATGAAGGGTACTCCATACTTATAGCACGTTTGGGCAATGGCTGCCGACTCCATATCAACGGCTTTGGCTTCGGGGAAATGGCTGATGATGTCACGCATCTTGTCTTTGGAATCAACAAACCAATCGCCAGTGACAATCAATCCGGGATGGACAGAAAAGCCTTCACACTTCACTCGACAGGCTTTCGCCAATAATTGTCCATCGGCTTTATAACGGGCAGGCATTCCCTGCACCTGACCATAAACAGTGGTTTGATCGATTGAAGTACCGCAATACACATCATGGTAACTCACTTCTGCACCTACCACAACATCCTGAACATGGATATCATCGCCGTTGCCACCAGCACATCCACTCGACACAATGACATCGGGATGGTGCCTGCGAATCATTTCGGCAGCACCTAAAGCTGCATTGACCTTACCAATGCCACACTTCTCAACAACCACGTTGCCATCGGTGAAGAGGTGTTGTAATTGTTGCAATTCTTTGTCCATTGCAACGATAATTCCTATTTTCATGTTTTGTTTCTATTGATTTATGCATGCAAAGTTACGAAAATTTGTGTAAAATGGTTATCTTTGCACTCAGAAACAAAAACAAAACGGTTATGAAAAGTTTGAAACAGTGGCTACCAGACATCTTGGTAGTGATTTTGTTTGCGGCAATATCGTTTGCCTATTTCTTCCCAGCAGATATTGAAGGACGTATCCTATACCGGCACGACTCATCGGCAGGACGCGGCGCCGGACAGGAAGCATCAGAGTATTATCAACGTACAGGAGAACGCACAAGATGGACTAATTCGCTCTTCGGAGGTATGCCTACCTATCAGACGTCGCCATCATATCATAGTACCGACACCATTGCACAAGTGGGCAATGCCTACCATCTATGGCTGCCGGAAAACGTATGGTATGTGTTTGCCTATCTATTGGGATTTTATATTCTGTTGAGAGCATTCGATTTCAGATGGTATCTTGCTACACTGGGCGCTGTTGTATGGGCATTCTCCAGCTACTTCTTTATCATCATTGCCGCTGGACACATTTGGAAAGTCATTGCACTGGCTTATCTACCACCGATGATTGCCGGTGTAGTATTGGCTTATAGGCGAAAATATATGCTGGGACTCCTGGTCACTGCACTCTTCTCTGCACTGGAGGTATTGGCAAATCATGTGCAGATGACCTACTATTACCTGTTTGTTGTAGTAGCAATGGCTATTGCCTTCATCATAGAAGGTGCGATGAAGAAAGACTGGAAACATCTGGCTAAAGCTACTGGTGTATGTATAGCGGGTGCTACAATCGGTATTTGCATCAACATGTCGAACCTCTACCATACATGGCAGTATGGCAAGGAGACGATGCGTGGACAAAGCGAACTGGTGAAGAAGAATACCGCTAACCAAACATCAAGCGGACTGGATCGTGACTATATCACACAATGGAGCTACGGAATAGACGAGACTTGGACCCTGTTGGTGCCCAACACTAAAGGTGGTGCCAGCGTGAGCATTGCCTCTGATCCCACTGCCATGAAAAAAGCAGATGCAGAGGTGAGCGACTTCTTCCAGAATACATTCAACATGAATATCTACGGCAGTTTCTCGGAATACTGGGGTACACAGCCTATGACTGCAGGACCTGTATATGTCGGTGCCTTTGTATTGATGCTGTTTATCCTCGGACTGTTTATCGTCAAAGGCCCCATGAAGTGGGCATTACTGGCAGTCACTATTCTTTCTATCCTCCTATCATGGGGTAGAAACTTCATGCCGTTTACCGATTTCTTCCTCGATTATGTGCCGATGTATGCTAAGTTCCGAACGGTGGCATCTATTCTTGTCATTGCTGAATTTACCATTCCACTGCTTGCCATGTTGGCACTGAAAAAAATAGTGGATGAACCCGAAATACTGAAAACACAGAAGAAGTGGTTCTATCTTTCATTCGGACTTACCGGTGGACTGGCACTATTGTTTGCGATACTGCCAGACGTATTCTTTGACTTCAATTCCATACACGATGCAGATGCCATCAATGGACTCAACGTTCAATTGACAAATGTGTTGGGCAACTATCCCGATATGCTTGCCAACTATCAGCAGAATATATATCCGCGCATCTTGCCAAGTCTGGCCGCCATGCACAAAGCCGTATTCACTGCCGACTGCATTCGATCATTTGTCATCATTGCTATCGGTACTGCACTACTGCTTCTTTTCAGCATGAAGAAAATACGCAAGGAATGGCTCGTGGGAGCATTGGTTGTGCTCTGTCTGGTGGATATGTGGCAAGTGAACAAACGATACCTCAACGATGAAATGTTTGTTTCAAAGACGGTACGTGAAGAACCTGTACAGAAGTCGGCTGCCATTGACCATATCCTACAGGACAAGACACTCGACTTCCGTGTGCTCAATCTGGCAGGCGACACCTTCAACGAAAACGAGACAAGTTTCTACCTGAAGAGTATCGGTGGATACCATGCTGCTAAGTTGCGCCGTTATCAGGAGCTCATTGACGAACATATCAAAAAGGAGATTCAAGGTCTCGCAACAGCTTTCAACAAGGCACAGGGTGATATGACCAAAGTAAATGGCGACTCGATTTATCCAGTGCTCAACATGCTCAACACCAAATATTTCATTCTGCCACTGCAAGCCAACCAAACGGTACCGATAGAAAACCCATACCGCTATGGCAATGCTTGGTTTGTGGACCAAGTGGATTATGTGGAGAATGCCAATGCCGAGATTGACGCACTCGATAAGATTGACCTGCGTCATCATGCAGTTGCTGACAGCAAGTTCAAGGATATATTGGGCAACAGCACACAGCAAGATGCTGTTAGCCTTGTCACACTCAAGAACTATCAACCCAACGAACTGACCTACGAAGTGCAGTCGGGCAAAGGCGGAGTGGTGGTATTCTCTGAAATATACTATCCAGGATGGACTGCCACAGTAGATGGCGAGCAACAAGAGCTGGGACGTGTCAACTATGTGCTCCGTGCCTTGAACGTGAAACCCGGACACCATCAGGTGGTGCTCACCTTCAAACCGAAGAGCATCACACATACTGAAACCATCGCCTATATTGCTATGGGCATCATGCTCTTGCTGATTGTGGTATTGATTGCTGAATATATTCGTCGCCAGCGACAAGCCAAGTCATAGAAACTAAGAACGTATTCATAAAATAATAGAAACTGATATATGGATTTCAGAACACCTGTCACTATCACGGAACCATCATTCCGCATAGAGCCCTTAGAACAGATACTGTTTGTAGGCTCTTGCTTTGCCGACAATATCGGTCAGCGGTTTGTGGAAAATAAGTTTCGTGCGACGGTCAATCCCTATGGTGTGATGTATAATCCAGTATCCATTCTCCATACGGTGATGCGAACCAGCGATACTTTCCCCGTGGCCTTCTTCACACTCGGCACCAACCATGTGTATCGGTTGAAGGAAACTGGCGAAATTGTAGATAACTGCGAGAAACGCCCACACCACCTCTTTCAAGAGGAAACATTGACGGTCAGTCGGTGTGCCAACTATCTGCGACAAGCCATAGCACTATTGCAAAGTCGCAGTGCCGATGTGGAAGTGGTGCTAACAGTCAGTCCTATCCGCTATAGAAAATACGGTTACCATGGCAGCCAACTGTCGAAAGCCACTCTATTACTGGCAGCCGACGAAGTGGCGAAAATGCCAAACGTGCACTATTTCCCTGCCTACGAGATTGTCAACGATGAGTTGCGCGACTACCGTTTCTATGCCGCAGACATGCTCCATCCCTCTGAGCAAGCAGTGGATTATATTTGGGAACGGCTCTGTGAAACATATCTCAGTGATCGTGCCCGACAGTTTCTAAGCGAATGGCAACCTGTGAAACAGGCACTAGGACATAAGCCTTTTGCGCCAGAATCAGAAGCTTATCGCACTTTTATGAATAAAACTATGTTAAAAGTAGAAGAACTAAGAAAAAAATATGGTAATTTTGCGTTATGATTTACTCTATTGAAAAGATTACCACGCTTATTGGCGCGCGTCGTATCGGTAATACCGATGCTCAGATAGGATGGTTGCTTACCGACAGCCGTTCGTTGTGTTTCCCCGAAGAATCGCTGTTCTTTGCACTGCAATCACAGCGCAACGACGGACATCGCTATATCAAAGACCTCTACCGACGAGGTGTTCGTAACTTTGTTGTGGAAAAGTTGCAAGTGGAAGGTGAAGACCTTACAACATATACCGATGCAAACATTCTGATTGTACCCTCTACCCTTTCTGCCTTGCAGCGCTTGGCAGAACGCCATCGTGATGAGTTTAATATCCCCATTGTGGGCATCACCGGTTCGAACGGAAAGACCATGGTCAAGGAATGGCTGTACCAACTGCTTTCCCCACAAATGACAGTAACCCGTTCACCACGTAGCTATAATTCGCAGATTGGCGTGCCCCTGTCGGTATGGTTGCTGTCGGAACAAACAGACATTGGTGTGTTTGAGGCAGGCATCAGCCAACCAGGAGAGATGGAAAGTCTGCGCGATATCATCCAGCCCACCATTGGCATCTTGACATCCCTTGGTGATGCACATCAGGAGAATTTCCGCTCGATGGATGAGAAATGTACAGAGAAACTCCATCTTTTCCACGGAGCAAAGGTGATTTTCTATAATAGCGACGACAACACCGTGAGCCGTTGTATACGCCGTTCCGGCTATGACGGTGAGAAAATAGGATGGAGCCGTGAGAACGAATCGGCACCTTTCTATGTGGCAAGCGTTAAGCCTTCTAACGAAAAACCCGGTTTGACAGAAGTGGCTTATATATATAAAGGAGAACGCGGAATATATCATCTGCCATTTATCGATGAAGCATCGGTGGAATGTTCCATAGCCTGTGCAGCAGCAGCACGCTATCTCGGTGTGACAAACGAAGACCTTGACTTGCGTATGCAGGCAATCGAACCAGTAGCAATGCGCCTTGAAGTGAAGGAAGGTCGCCATGGCTGTACCCTCATCAACGATTCCTACAACTCAGATGTGAACTCGCTTGATATCGCACTCGACTTCATGAACCGGCGTCCAGACCATCAGGGCCGTAAGCGCACACTCATACTGAGCGACATACAACAGAGTGGAAAAAGTGATTTCGAGCTGTATGACGAAGTCAACAACCTCTGTCAGCAACGCGGTGTGGCACGCTTTATCGGCATTGGTCCGATGCTTATGAAATGTGCTGATTGTATCACCATTGCTGATAAGGCTTTCTTTACCGATGCCAATCAGTTTGTACAGAGTGAAACATTCCATTCGTTACACGATGAAGTGATACTGCTGAAAGGCGCACGAACCTTTGGTTTCGACCAATTGACCGAACTGCTGGAACAGAAAGTTCATGAGACCATACTCGAAGTGAATCTCAATGCGGTAGTTGAAAACTTGAACTACTATCGTTCGTTCCTCAAACCTAAGACAAAACTGGTATGTATGGTAAAAGCCGATGCCTACGGCGCAGGAGCTGTAGAAGTGGCAAAAACCCTACAAGACCATTGCGTGGATTATCTTGCTGTGGCAGTTGCCGATGAAGGTGTTACCCTACGTCGCAACGGAATCACACAGAATATCATCATCATGAACCCCGAAATGACTGCATTCAAGACCATGTTTGACTATGATCTTGAGCCTGAAGTATATTCATTCCGCTTGATGGATGCACTTATCCATGCCGCAGAAAAAGAAGGTATTACCGGCTGGCCTGTACATATCAAGCTCGATACAGGTATGCATCGACTTGGATTCGATCCAGAAAAAGATATCGATGAGTTGATAGCCCGACTGAAACAACAGAGTGCCATCATCCCCCGTTCGGTGTTCTCGCATTTCGTAGGTAGCGACAGCGATGACTTTGATGCTTTCTCAGCAGAGCAGTTTCGTAAATTTGATGCAGGAAGCAGTAAGTTGCAAGCAGCCTTCTCTCACAAGATACTGCGTCATATAGACAACTCTGCAGGTATCGAACACTTTCCAGAACGCCAACTCGACATGTGCCGACTGGGACTTGGACTCTACGGCATCGATCCTCGCGACAATAGAATACTACATACCGTCAGCACGCTGAAGACTACCATACTACAAATGCACCATGTGCCGAAGGACGAAACCGTAGGCTACAGCCGCCGTGGTATATTGGAGCGTGACTCCATCATAGCCGCTATCCCCATCGGTTATGCCGACGGACTGAACCGACACTTAGGTCGTGGCGCCTGCTATTGTTTGGTGAATGGACAGAAAGCACCTTATGTTGGTAATATCTGCATGGACGTAGCTATGATTGATGTGACTGATATTGACTGTAAGGAAGGCGACAGCGTAGAGATATTCGGCGAACATTTGCCGGTAACAGTACTGAGCGATGTGCTCGACACCATACCTTATGAAGTACTGACTGGTGTGAGCAATCGCGTAAAGAAAGTCTATTTCCAAGACTAACATACAACACAATCGGGTGTGTGGACAATCTTCTAAACGTTATCGTTTACGTGAAAAAGGTCCACACACTCGTTTTTTTCTCATTTTTTATTAGTAACTTTGCATCCAAACTACACTAAAACATCAATAAAAACAATAATATGAGTTCTGTACAGACCACAAAAATGACCAATTACCGTTGGGTAATTTGCTCGATGTTGTTCTTTGCAACAACCATCAACTACATGGACCGACAAGTGCTTTCCTTGACTTGGAAGGACTTTATCGCTCCTGAATTTCATTGGACCGACGACGATTATGGTACGATTACGGCAGTATTCTCCATCCTGTATGCCGTATTCTGTCTGTTTGCCGGTAAGTTTATCGACTGGATGGGAACTAAGAAAGGATACCTTTGGTCTATCTTCGTATGGTCGCTGGGTGCATGTCTCCATGCAGTATGCGGTTGGATAACGATGAAGTATGAAGGTCTTGACTCGGTAGAAGCACTTCGTGCCGTACAAGCTGGATCTGCCACAGCCTTGTCGATAGCCACCATCAGCGTATATCTCTTCCTGTTCTGCCGTTCGGTATTGGCGATGGGTGAATCAGGAAACTTCCCTGCCGCTATTAAGGTAACAGCCGAGTATTTCCCGAAAAAAGACCGTGCATTTTCCACATCTATCTTTAATGCCGGTGCATCAGTAGGTGCTCTTGTCGCCCCGCTGTCTATTCCCCCATTGGCAGAGTGGTTCGGTTGGGAGATGGCATTCATCATCATCGGTGTGCTCGGTTTTGTATGGATGGGCTTCTGGGTAGTATTCTATGAGAAACCCAACAAGAGCAACCATGTGAATGTTGCAGAGCTCACTTATATCAATCAGGATGCCGAAACCGATGCAGATCCTAAGGATGCAGACGACGAAGGTCCACAGATCAGCTTCCTCAACTGCTTCACTTATCGTCAGACATGGTCATTCATCGTGGGTAAATTCATGACCGACGGTGTATGGTGGTTCTTCCTGTTCTGGGCTCCTGCCTATTTCTCTGACCAGTTTGGCTACAAATCATCGTCAGGTATGGGTCAGTTGCTCATCTTCACCCTCTATTTCATAGTAACCGTATTGTCCATCTTTGGTGGATATCTACCCAAATACTTTGTTGAGAAGAAGGGTATGGGAGCCTATGCAGGTCGCATGCGTGCTATGTTGCTCTTCACATTCTTCCCGATGACTGCTCTGCTTGCTCAGCCTCTGGCAGCATGGGAGGCTTCTCCTATCGACCCCGCATGGTGGCCCGCCATCATCATTGGCCTTGCAGGTGCAGGTCATCAGGCATGGTCAGCCAACCTGTTCTCAACCATTGGCGACATGTTCCCGAAATCTACTATTGCCACTATTACCGGTATCGGTGCTATGGCTGGAGGACTGGGGTCGATGCTTATCAACAAATGTTCGGGTAAACTCTTTACCTATGCAGAACAGCAGGGTGCAGACTTCACCTTCTTCGGTTTTGAAGGCAAACCTGCAGGCTACATGATTGTTTTCTGCATCTGTGCCATAGCTTACATCATTGGTTGGACTATTATGAAGGTGCTCGTTCCAAAATACAAGCCCATCGTGGTTGAATAATCACAAAGTCTGATTGTTTGAATAAGACCAAAAAAGAAAAGATATTATCATCATTCCATTTCGGTTGCCAAGACCGATTGGTACAATAATCATCTGAGAAAAGGGAAGAGCATAGCTCTTCCCTTTTCACTTATCTATCTTCAATCGGTCATTATATTACATGCATGACCGCGGATTAAACACACCTATAATGACCTATTTGTTTTTTATAGACCATAAAAACAGATTATCGCCAATAGGGTCATAAGGCTATTGGAACTGTCTGATTAATTATCTTCATACTTAACCACTACCTTGTCAAAGCCCATGGTTTGAAGCAAATGTCGGAACTGTGTGCGCCCGTTGTCACGTGCGGTATTCATATTCTGAGCGGTCAGACAGCGACGACGCATCATGTCGCAAGCCTTAAGATAGAGTGCTTCGCGGTCGGCATTACTCCATTTCCCACTCTCATAAAAAGAACGTGTACGCGCTTCGTCTATGAAATTTTTATCGAGCAACTGCACAGGAGGTAACGTACAGACAATAGTATCGCCACGCATGGTGACCCATCCTTCCTGTACCCGACTCATATCAACCCCCAGGCGAAGTGTGCCATAATAGATTCGTGTCAACTGATCGTCGGAGAAGAAGCCTTTGCGAATAGTATCCACCAATTCTTCGTCGCTAACGGCAAGAAACTCCCATTGACCTATTGCCTCTATCGAGCGCACCTGTGTAGGCGATAGTTCCACTTGCCGTTGTGGTTCTACAGCCACCTCGTTATCCTTGTTCATCCAGAACACCCATCCTCCAAAAGCCAGAAAGGCTAATAGGATAAGACAGATGCCGATTCGTTTTATTGTTCGTATCATAATTCATCACTATTGTTGTTCGACGTCAGAGGACACCACTTTCAACTGTGGTTTGTCGACATTGAAATCTTTTCTAAAAGTCACCGTAACATGCTGTTCGGCAAAGCCCATATCCTTCAGCATCGGTATTAGGATATTGGCAGCACTAAGTCGCGCCGTTTCTATAAGTCCCAGCTGGGGAATATCCTTGATGATGGCATCGCGTCCTTGCTGTTCGAGTTGCGCCAGTTCTTTATCAGCGTAGTTGCTGCGAGCCAATGACACATGTTCTTTCATGTGTTCGTGGTCTATACGGCTGCTAGTCATCACCATCTGCGGGTCTGGCAAGATTATCTCTATTCTGTCGCCATGTCGCACCACATTCTCTTTGCTGAAAGATCCAAAGTCAATGTAAGCCTTAACAGTAGCATCGATGGGGATTGCAACTTTTCGTTCAGAACCAGGTACATGAACGTCAAACTTATGACTGAAGATAGATCCCTGCAAGCGCATCTGATCGTCTTGCGTCACTATTTTACGCACCTGAGCCTCTGCAGTATAGAGTCTGCTACATTTCTGTATCTGCATGACCATCACTCCGAGTGTATCGTTGGCAACCTGTTGCGGCTTGTTATGAGATCCGCGACAGGTTGTCATGGCCAGAATGACGAGGCCCAATATAAGCATCAGAAAGGCAGATGCAGTCTTTACTTGTTTTTTCATGAGCTATTTTATTCCATGAAACCCTGTTTGCGGAGCACTTCCATGAGTCCGGCAGACATCGCCTCATTATCTTTCTTCGTATAGCGAATATCGGTAAATATTTGCGCCAAAGTCTCTTTATTGTTGATTTTGCAGAAGTTTTGGTTTTCTTCCAAACTCTCTTTCAATTGATAGTATCTGTTGATGTCATCAGCCGTATAGTCGTGGTAGGTCTCCCGATGGACAAAGCTATCCAAGGGCAGTCGGTCAGTCTGCTGTGGTTTTTCGGCAGGCCATCCAACGGTCAGAGTTGCCAAAGGTACTACTTGTTGCGGCAGATTGAGTGTATCGATAATCATCTGTGGCATATAGACGGTAGTTCCTATGTAGCAGTAACCGAGTCCCTCTTCGTCCATAAGATTGCAGAGAGTCTGCGTATAGAGTAGTGCATCGATGGCTCCATTGACAAACGACAGGAAATTGTTGTACCCAGGAACGGCTTTTCGCTGACGTGCCCAGACAGATGTGCGATGGAAATCGGCACAGATGGTGAGTACTACCGGCGCCTCAGTCACCATGGGTTGATTGAAATGTGCAGGTGCGAGTTTTCGTTTCATTTCGTCGGAACGAGTCACCACAACACTATAGAGTTGTAGATTTCCCATGGTTTGTGTTCGTGCCGCCTCATTCATCAAGCGGTCGAGCAAGGCTTCTTCAACTGGTTTATCACTATATTTGCGTATTGATGTACGGGTCAAAAGATTCTTCATATTGCATTATACATTATTAATATTATGGGAACAAAGGTACGAATAAGTGAGCGGAATACAAAAAGAAATACGCAAATTTCTTTTTTATTCCCGAACGAAAGTACCTTGGATGCGTAGCGTCAAAGGTACGAATAAGTGAGCGGAATACAAAAAGAAATACGCAAATTTCTTTTTTGTTCCCGAACGAGAGTACTCTACAAACATAAAAAAACGATACCGTCTGTATGTATTACAGGCGATACCGTAACAGAATGATTGATGATATACTGTCCGTTGATCAGTTGCGGAACTGCAATCCTGCACCGTTGGCGTCGATTGTGATTGGCTGTTCGCGACTGACTTCCTCGGCCAATATCCTTTTCGACAGGTCGTTGAGCACCAGTCGTTGGATGGCACGCTTTACAGGTCGAGCACCAAATTCGGGGTCGTATCCCTGATCGGCAAGATAGTTGATAGCTGCATCGGTAACGCGGAGCGTAAAGCCCTGTGGTTCGAGCATCTTCTTGACCGCATTCATCTGGAGCCGAACCACGTTTGCTATTTCCGCTTTGGTAAGCGGCAAGAACATGATGGTCTCGTCGATACGGTTGAGGAACTCCGGTCTGATGGTCTTTTTCAACATATCCATCACCTGCATCTTCGTATTGGCGATGATACTTTCTCGGTTGGTGGCGTTGAGTTTCTCAAACTCCTGCTGGATAAACTGGCTACCCAGATTTGACGTCATGATGATGATGGTGTTCTTAAAGTTTACCGTACGTCCTTTGTTGTCAGTAAGGCGACCGTCATCGAGCACCTGCAACAGGATGTTGAACACATCTGGGTGGGCCTTCTCTATCTCATCGAAGAGCACCACAGAATATGGTTTGCGACGCACGGCCTCTGTCAGTTGTCCGCCCTCATCATAGCCAACATATCCCGGAGGCGCACCAATCAAGCGTGAAACGCTGAATTTCTCTTGATATTCGCTCATATCAATACGCGTCATCATGGTTTCATCGTTGAACAGATAGTCTGCCAACGCTTTGGCGAGTTCGGTTTTACCAACACCGGTAGTACCGAGGAAGATAAACGATGCTATTGGCCGTTTAGGGTCTTGCAGACCAGCACGACTGCGGCGCACAGCATCACTCACAGCTTGAATGGCCTCATCCTGTCCGATAACCCGATGATGGAGTTCTTCCTCCAGATGGAGCAGTTTCTCACGTTCGCTCTGCATCATACGAGTTACAGGAATGCCGGTCCAACGGCTTACCACCTCTGCAATATCGTCGGCGGTCACTTCTTCGCGCACCATAGCTTCTCCGCCTTGTGTGCTCTTGAGTTGTTCCTGAATGCGCTTGATATCATCTTCGAGCATTTTGAGTTTGCTGTATCTGATTTCTGCCACACGTTCGTAGTTACCCTCACGTTCAGCACGTTCAGCCTCCAGTTTGAGGTTTTCTATCTGCTGTTTGTCCTCTTGTATCTTGTTGACCAACGCTTTTTCTCCCTCCCATTTTGCACGATATTGTTTTTCTTGATCGCGCAACTCGGCAATATCCTTGTCGAGTTGTTGTAGTTTGGGCTGATCGTTTTCGCGTTTGATGGCTTCACGTTCAATCTCCAGTTGTTTGAGGCGTCGAGTGATTTCATCGAGTTCTTCAGGTACAGAGTCGCGCTCCATACGTAGTTTGGCTGCAGCCTCATCCATCAAGTCGATGGCTTTATCAGGCAGGAAGCGGTCACTAATGTATCGTTCGGAGAGTTTCACGGCGGCAATACAGGCATCGTCTTGAATACGCACCTTATGGTGATTTTCATAGCGTTCTTTTAGTCCACGCAGGATAGAAATGGCGCTGAGCTCATCTGGTTCATCTACCATGACGGTTTGGAAACGGCGTTCCAATGCCTTATCCTTCTCGAAATACTTCTGATACTCATTGAGCGTAGTAGCACCAATGGCACGCAGTTCGCCACGAGCCAATGCTGGTTTAAGGATGTTTGCTGCATCCATAGCGCCTTCGCCTCCACCTGCTCCCACGAGGGTATGTATTTCATCGATGAAAAGGATGATGCGTCCTTCGCTCTTGGTCACTTCGTTGATGACGCTTTTGAGTCGTTCTTCAAACTCACCTTTATATTTCGCACCAGCCACCAGCGCACCCATATCGAGTGAGTAGAGTTGTTTGTCTTTCAGATTCTCAGGTACATCTCCACGTACTATACGCTGAGCCAATCCCTCTACGATAGCGGTCTTACCAGTACCTGGTTCACCTATTAATATAGGGTTGTTCTTGGTACGGCGCGATAGAATCTGCAACACACGACGTATTTCCTCATCACGTCCAATGACAGGATCAAGTTTGCCTGAGCGTGCTTGCTCTACCAGATTTTTGGCGTATTTATCAAGACTTTGGAAATTCTCGTCACCACTCTGACTCTGCACCTTCTGTCCTTGGCGTAGCTCTTGAATCGCAGCCCGCATGTCTTTCTCGTTGCAACCCGCATCGCGAAGGATACGGCTGGCAGTACTATTCACGGTCAACAGCGCCAACAAGATAGGTTCTACGCTAACAAATTCGTCGTCCATCTGCTTGGCAGTATCCATGGCTTTGGTGAGCACGCTATTAGCATCGTTAGACAAATAGGGCTGTCCGCCTTGTACTTTGGGCAGATGCTGAATCTCCTGATCTACGAGCATAGCTACTTGATTGGCATTGACTCCCAACTTCTGAAAGATGAAAGTCGATACGTCTTTGGCTTTCGTCAGAATACCTTTGAGCACATGGATTGGTTCAATGGTCTGCTGCCCATTCATCTGAGCAGTATTGACGGCCTCTTGCACCACCTCTTGTGCTTTGATTGTAAACTTGTCAAATGTCATATTCTTGTCCTCCTAATTATTTTTGTTTCTGTTGTTACTTGGTCACTTATCTATTATTCAACACTTGTGCCGAACTGTATTTTGCGCCATTTAGGCAGATATTTATGCCATTTTGTCTGTATTTTAAACGCTTATACGACTTCCCGATGGTTGTTATTGCGTAACATCCTCGCATAGGCAACAATTACACTCTTCTCCCTCCACCCTCCCTTCGTCTTCCCATTCCCTCTGCAAAAAATGGGACTTACTTGGGACTTACATGGGAAGAACTTGGGACGTACTGCCTCTGTTTCTTTTAGCACCTTCATCCCGAACACATCCCGAATGCATCCCGAACACATCGAGAAGTCAAGAACTCCAATAGTTTCATTATAAACTTAGCGTAGATTTACCGCTTATATAAATTTGAACTTTCAGAATCTATCGAACAGCAAATGTAACTTTTCCGCAACCCACAATAAGTTTGTATTTGGACTTTAGGTCTATATAAATGCCTTATGAGGCTAAGCGTCCAAGCTACTTACGCTCGGTAATAAAAGAAAAAACGAGTTTTTTCTTTGTATTACGCTCGCTTATTCTTTACCTCTGACGCTAAGCGTCCAAGCTACTTACGCTCGGTAATAAAAGAAAAAACGAGTTTTTTCTTTGTATTACGCTCGCTTATTCGTACCTTTGCAAAATGAGTATGCAAACAGAAAAGATAAACGAACAAACACCAGCCAAGACAGACGAAGTGCTGAATGTGGCAGGTAAATTGGCCGATATCAGTACGTCTATCGGACATATCATAAACGCTGACTCTATGAGCCAGATACTACACACATGTCTCAACGCACTAGAACCGGAACAGGCAAACTTCATGTTCCAACTGATTTCACACGTAGTCAACAAGGCGGCGAGACCAGAAGTGACAGAGGTCAGGCCTAAGGAACTGGAATGTGACGTGGTGCGCTTTCAAAACAATAAAGACAAATGGGTGGCACTCGTAGGACTGCTCGACGGATACCCTTACGAGATTTTTACTGGTCTGCAAGACGACGACGAAGGCATTATGTTGCCTAAATCGGTCACACACGGAAAAATCGTAAAACAGGTAAACGAAGATGGAACAAAGCGTTATGACTTCCAGTTCGTCAACAAACGAGGATACAAAACAACCGTTGAAGGACTATCTGAGAAGTTCAACCCAGAATACTGGAACTACGCAAAACTGATTTCTGGTGTGCTGCGCTACCGCATGCCCATCGCACATGTGGTAAAACTGGTAGGGTCGCTCCAGCTCCAAAACGAAAGCATCAATACATGGAAGATCGGTGTGGAACGTGCACTCAAGAAATACGTCAACGATGGAACCTTCACAGAAAAGGAGAATGAAGACACCATTTGATACGAGCATCATCATCAACAAAGCTCGCTTCCATGCCTACCACGGCGTCATGCCGCAGGAACAGACCGTCGGAAACGATTATGAGGTTAGCATCCAGATAGGATACGACTTCACTCATGCCATGCAAACTGATGATCTGAGCCATACCATCAGTTATGCTGACGTCTATCAAACAATAAGTCAGGAGATGCAGACTCCATCAAAGCTGATTGAACATCTGGCGGGAAGAATCTGCAAAAGACTCTTCGACACATACCCCAACATTACAAAAATCGACCTCAACATCATCAAGAAAAACCCACCGATGGGAGCTGATTGCGAGGGAGCCGGAGTAAGGGTAATTATGACAAATGAGCAAAAAACTATGCTTTAGCAGTTGGTTTTTGACTGAAAATGCGTACTTTTGCAAACGGTAAACAATTAATATGTGTAAAAAGAATACCTTATACCTATTATTATTAATGGTGGCGACGGCCTTACAGGCAGCCGCCAAAGATAGATTCACCCTTGTCATCGACCCAGGTCACGGCGGTCACGACGCTGGTGCTGTAGGCTCTTTTTCTAAGGAAAAGAACATCAACCTCAATGTTGCACTCGCCTTCGGAAAATACGTAGAAAACAACTGCCCAGACGTAAGAGTCATCTATACTCGCAAAACAGATATTTTCATACCGTTGCACACACGTGCTGACATAGCCAACAGAAACAAAGCAGACCTCTTTATCTCCATACACACCAACTCACTACCCGGTGGACGCATAGCACGAGGACTCGAAACCTATACCCTCGGTATGCATAGAGCCAACGACAACTTAGAGGTAGCTAAACGAGAAAACTCAGTTATTCTCGTGGAAAAAGACTATAAGCAACGCTATCAGGGATTCGACCCACGGTCAAGCGAGAGCTATATAATGTTTGAACTCATACAAGACAAAAACATGGAGAAGAGCGTCGAACTGGCCCGAGCAGTACAACGCCGCACATGCGCATCAGCCAACAGACCCAACAAAGGCGTTAAGCAAGCCGGATTTCTTGTACTCCGCGAAACATCGATGCCCAGTTGTCTGATCGAGTTAGGCTTCATCTCTACTGCAGACGAAGAGCGCTTTCTGAACTCTAAAGACGGTATTGACAAACTCGGTTTCGGCATCTATCAAGCATTTCTCGACTTTAAAAAAAAATCAGACGCGGCAACACAACCTTCATACCAAATACAGGAACCGGAAAAGGTAAACGTGCCGACAATAGCCACGCCAAGCCAAAAACAACAAGCGCCAAAGACCAAAAACGACAAAACGGACAACAAACCGCTGGCAAACAACATACCGCAGGCAAAGCCAAAAACAGACAACAAGACGCAAAAAAATCAGGTATTGCAGGAACTGGCCAACGCCAGAGCAGGAAGAACAACCGTTGACGACAACAATAAAAAGCCATCAACCGATGTGGATTCTATCCTCATGGCAGATCCAACTCGCAATAACGAGACAGGGAAAGACAGTTCTCAACAAGGAGAACCAATAATGCCGGCTTCAAAACCAACACCAAAGGCGGAAGTAAAACCAGTAGAAAAACCCGTTCATAAGACAGAGGTACGTCACGGCAAAACCATTGTTACACCAACCCCAAAGGCGGAACAAAATGCCGAAACTGCGGCAAAACCAGTACAAAAGACTGAAGCAGAAACCGTAAAGCCTGCGGAGAAACCAACACCAAAGGCAGTTGAGAGATCTACGAGTACCATTGCCACACCTCAACAGACAAGCGGACAACCCATATTCAAGGTACAGATACTTGCCAGTTCAGCTCGTCAGAATCCAAACAGCCCCATGCTGAAAGATTTGGAAAACGTAGATTATTACGAAGAAAACGGCATGTTCAAATATACCGTAGGCGCATCAACCGACTATCAGGAGATTTACCAACTCCGCAAGTCATTATCAGAACGCTTCCCCGAAGCATTCATCATCGCCTTCAAAGACGGACGTAGGGCCAATGTGCAACAAGCAATACAAGAATACAGAAGAAACAAAAACAAGAAATAAAGAAAAAACTTAAATATGAAATTTTTCACAAAAGAAGTCAAAATCGCACTAACTGCCATCTTCGGCATACTCGTGCTTTTCTATGGATTGCAGTTTCTTAAAGGACTCAACATATTCTCAAACACCAACACCTACTATCTCGTGTTCAACGATGTAAGTGGACTGTCGGCTTCATCGCCTGTCTATGCCAACGGATATAAAGTAGGTGTCGTGGAACGCATAGACTATAACTACAACGACCCCAACAACATCGTGGCTGTTGTAGGACTTGATAAAGCCATGCGCATACCTGTCGGATCACGTGCCGAACTGGCAAGTGATCTGCTCGGCAATATCAAAATCAACCTGATTCTGTCGGGCAACCCCACACAACTCATGGCTGCCGGCGACTCTATCAAAGGCGGAATGGAACTGGGACTCATGAACCAAGTGGGACAAATGATGCCGACCGTAGAACGTATGCTCCCAAAACTCGACTCCATCATGGCAAGCCTCAACATCCTATTGGCAGACCCTGCACTACGCAACACCCTGCACAACGTGGAAGGAATGACCGACAATCTCAATAAAACAAGCGTAGAACTCAAATCACTATCTGCCAGTCTGAACAGAGATGTCCCATCGGTTATGAAAAAAGCAGATGGAGTTCTCACCAATACAGAGCAACTCACAGCAAACCTCAGCGCCGTGGATATTGCCACTATGACGGCAAAAGTCAACCAAACGCTGGATAACGTAGAGCAAATGACCAACAGGCTCAACAGCAAAGAGGGCACACTCGGACTGCTCATGAGCGATCCACAACTCTACTACAGACTCAGTTCAACTGCTGCAAGTGCAGATTCTCTACTCATCGACTTGAAAGCACATCCTAAGCGTTACGTACACTTCTCTGTGTTCGGAAAGAAGGATAAATAAGAGAGATGCTTGTTTTTAATTAGTCTAAATAACAACCATCAGAAGCACATGACCCAAAAAGACAGGTCTTATGCTCGTTATCAGACGATTTCGTGACCATCTGAGAGATAGCAGAACAGACCTGCAATAGGTCTTGAGTCACAGCGTTAATAGACTATTATATAAGGAGTTACATTATTACAATAGTGTTTCACGACTACAAAAACAAGCCATATCCCGTAAATACCACAGGAATAGGCAGTTAGAGGAATATATATATAACAAACAAAAAATAAAGATTTGGTTAATTGAAAAAAAAGTGCGAACTTTGTATCCGCTTTACGAAAAGCAACCGTATCTTTTAACTATAAATACAAAAGAAATTCCATAATGGACAAAGCTCCTAGACTGCTTTGGAACGACTGCCTCTCGCTAATAAGAGATAACGTTTCTGAGCAACAGTACAAAACATGGTTTGAACCTATTGTCTTCGACTCTTACGACGAAGACAACAGGACACTTGTCGTGCAAATACCAAGCCGCTACGTCTATGAAGTATTGGAGCAGTATTATGTGGAATTGCTAAGCAAAGTACTGCATCGCTGTTTCGGCACTAATATTGCGCTGAAATATCGTGTTGTGGTTGACAAAGCACACGGTCTTACCGTTGACGAAGAAGGTAGCGAATCTGTTGCTATCGACAAGCCAAAGGTTTCAACACGTGCCAACCAATCCCCCACCACCCTCGATGCAGCAACCCCACAGGATTTAAATCCACAACTGGATCCCCATAAGAATTTCCAACGATACATCGAAGGCGATAGCAACAAGTTGCCACGCACCATCGGTCTCTCCATTGCCGAGCACCCCGGACGCACCACTTTCAATCCATTCTTTATCTACGGTCCGTCAGGTAGCGGTAAAACACACCTTATAAATGCTATTGGTGTGCGCTGCAAAGAGATTTATCCACAGAAACGAGTACTCTACGTATCTGCCAGATTATTCCAAGTGCAATATACCGATGCAGTACGTCATAACGCGGTCAACGACTTCATTCATTTCTATCAAACCATCGATGTGCTCATCGTTGACGATGTTCAGGAATGGGCTGCAGCCACCAAGACCCTCGACACATTCTTCCACGTATTCGATCATCTGTTCCGTTGTGGAAAGCAGATTATATTGGCTGCCGACCGTCCACCAGTTGATTTGGTAGGTGTGAAGGATCGCTTGCTGACTCGCTTCTCATGTGGTATGATAGCCGAATTGCATAAACCCAACGTGCAATTGTGCATTGACATCCTCAATACCAAATGTCGCCGTGACGGTCTAAAATTCCCTGCCGACGTCATTCAGTTTATTGCCGAAACCGCCAATAGTTCTGTACGTGAATTGGAAGGAGTGGTCAACTCATTGATGGCATACTCTATTGTATATAATAGCGATATTGACATGCGCCTCGCTGAACGTGTTATCAAACGTGCCGTGAAGGTGGACAACCGTCCCCTGACCATCGACGATATCATCGAAAAGGTATGCGCACACTATAATGTCACCCAACCCAACGTAATGAGCCGTTCTCGCAAACGCGAATTTGTAATTGCCCGACAACTCTCCATGTACTTCGCACAGAAATACACCAAGATGCCTGCATCGAGAATTGGACAGTTGGTAGGTGGTCGCGACCACTCAACAGTCATTCACAGCTGCAATACGATAGACCAGCGCATGAAAGTTGATAAGGCATTTGTAGAAGAAGTGACCAGCATCGAAAACTCTTTCAAACTGAAACAATAGCACATCAACTCCAATCGTACACATTCCAATTCCTATATTGATTGGGGATGTACCTTACAAACAAGAGGATAAAATACAAGCAGGATTATCATTTTCGATAATCCTGCTTGCGTTTATCTGTCCGTTTGTCTTCAGACGACGAAAGTCTGACAGCTATTCGCCTTTGACATTCATCGCAATTGTCTGATTACAACAGATTGTCTTTCTCTATATCCTTGAAATACTTGTAGGTGGCAACTTTCAGTTCGTCAGCAGCTGGTTCATCAGCCACGATAATACCATGTTGATGCATCTGAAGGGCAGAAATAGTCCACTCCTGAGTAACAGCACCCTCTACAGCCGCCTTCATGGCACGAGCCTTATGGTGGCCGTTGACGAGAATCATCACTTCGCGAGCATCCATCACAGTACCAACACCTACAGTAAGCGCCAACTTGGGCACCTTGTTTACATCATTGTCAAAGAAACGAGAGTTGGCAATAATCGTATCGGTTGTTAATGTCTTGACACGAGTGCGAGATGTCAACGAAGAATAAGGTTCGTTGAAAGCAATATGACCATCAGGACCTATACCCCCAATAAAAAGATCTATACCACCTGCTTCGGCTATCATCTGCTCATAACGAGCACACTCTTCTGCAAGATTTTCTGCATTACCATTAAGAATATGGATATTCTCTTTCGGACAATCAATATGGTCAAAAAGATTACGAGCCATAAACGAATGGTAGCTTTCTGGATGACTTTCAGGCAATCCTACATACTCATCCATATTAAATGTCAGCACATTCTTAAACGACACACGACCTTCCTTGTTGGCTTTTACCAGACAAGCATACATTCCCTCTGGTGAAGAACCAGTTGGCAAACCGAGTACAAAAGGATGTTCTTTGGTAGGTTTGGCAGCATTAATACGCTCAATAACGTGTTCAGCAGCCCATTGCGACAATTTCTGATAATCAGATTCAATAATAACGCTCATATTGAAGATATATTTGGTGATAACTTTTGTAACGCAAAGGTAGTATAAATTCATGAAATATATACATGCTACAATCTGGAATATATA